>NZ_JAAGPB010000060.1:0-28188 GCF_017104585.1 Burkholderia sp. Ac-20392 | reverse complement strand
GCCGGAACGGGCAGGCTCGGCGCGGCCCCGGCACACGTGACGCGGCGAATCGCGGTTGCCGCCATCGGCCGCCGGGCGGCGGCGCCCCGGATGGAAATTGGTGTCGGCATCGGGTATAGTCGTTCGCGACCGGCGAAACGCCGGTCCTATCACATCAGGAAGGCGGGAACGCCCAGATCACGACGGAAGCGATGACAGTGCCTATTGAGCAACCGACCAGGAAACGGCGCACATCGAGTGCTGCACCCACCGGCGCACAGCCCGAAGGCCTTCGGGCCCAGGGTGTTCGTACGCGCAAACTCATCGTGCGCGTGGCGCGGAAACTCCTGCTCGAGGGTGGTGCGCTGGAGTTTTCCCAGCGCGCGGTCGCGCAGCGCGCCGGCATCAGCGTCAGCAACCTCCAGTACTACTTCCCGACGCGGCTCGCCGTGCTGCGCGCGGTCATGGAGCCCGAGATCGAGGCCTACCTGACCGAGCTGAAGCGCGCGCTCGAAAGCGGCGCATCGCCGCGTGAAACGCTCGATGCATTGCTCGGGATGGCGCTCGAGAATGCGAAGGACGTCAAGGGCACGGCCTTGTGGGCCCACTTCATGTCGTTCGCGTCGATCGATCCCGAATGCGCGCGGCTGATCGACGAGTGGTATGCGTCCCTGACGCAAGCCATCACCGCGCTCGTCCGCTCCGTGAATCCGGGCCTCAAGGCAGCGGACGGCGAGCACGTGGCGATGCTGCTCGTCGCGATGGCTGACGGGCTGGCACTCCAGTACACGATGGGACGGCAGACGGAGGGGCTCGATGCGAGATTCCTCGCGTCGGTGTACAACCTGGTGGAAGGCAAGGCGTCCGGCGGCAAGAGCCGGTAGCGGCTGCAAGCTGGCCAGGTGACACGAGAAGACAGGGCATGCCCTGTCTTTTTTCTTTTGCAGCCGCCGCGCGCGATGCCTGGCACCGGCGGCGTGCGGGGGGAGCATTCAGCTTGCTCGTGATGGGGTGCCGAACGTCCCGCGGAATTTCGCGAGCTGACGCGATTCCGCCACGCGCTGTCCGTCCATATCCCGCAATTCACCGTCGATCACCAGCAGGCCATTGCGAACCTCCTTCGTCACAAAGCGTGCATGGATGGGTCCGGGGCCGGGGTTGGCCTTGACGTGTACCGCATATTCGATCGTCGGGACTGATTGCCACTCGGCGCGATCGATGAGGTTGTAGATCGGTGGCGGGAACGCATCGGCGAAGAGGGTCAGCGACGCGAGCGTCGGCGATGCTTCGTCATCCAGAGAAATCCATCCCTCGATGGTCGCGGCGTGTTCAGGCCCGCTGTTCTGCAATACACCCGGTGCGAGACGCAGGTTGAACTGCGAGATGAACGACCGCATCGGATCGGGGATCGCCAGCGTGTCGATGCTCACGCATGCGTGATAAGGCGTGACGGGCAATTGCGGTCCCGCGCAATGCGATGCCGAGGCACCGGTCGTCCGCGAGAAATCGGTGAACGTCGCCACGTAGAACGCCTTGAGGTCCCCACCTTGCATGAGCGACAACGTCGCGCGCGACAGGCTTTTCGTCGATCCGAGTTCAACGATGCGAGCCGTTGCCGGGCCGGAAACGGGATGACCGAGAAAACTCGCATTGATCGACAACAGATCGGGATGCGCGCTGCGGCCGGCGAGTGTTTCGGCTGCGAGCCTGGTGATGTAGCCCCCGTTCGGATAGCCGAGGACGTTGAATCGCGACGAGATATCGACGGGGATTTCCACGCAGGCGCCTGACATTCCTGTTCCCATGAAGCCATGCCCCGTCGACGAGGCGGGGAATCGATTCGCCGCCGCAAGTGGATGGCCGGCGCATACACGCCGCGCGGCACTGCAAATTCCGGCGGCTCGACGCGTTTTCTCGCGTGAATTCGTGACGCCAAGCATAGCGACCACGTGCGCCGCACCGAAGTTTATTTTATGAATCGGCCCGTATTCGTGCGATGAATGATTCGCGACGAACATCGTCGCGCACAGGCATGCATCGACGCTCCGAAGGCAGGGTAATCCCCTGTCTTTGTTTTATTCCGGTTGTATGTATCATGACCTACGTTTGTCACATATTCCTACAAATGGATTGCACGGTTCGTCGACTTGCCTTGCGCCAAAAGCGGGGCAGGGATGGCGGCCGCAATCCGATCGGTTCGGAACGACGTGCCGAACGGGCCGCCTATCGTTCGTCATCCTGATGGACGGCTCCCGAGTGACTTTCATTGCAGTAGCGAACACACCATGCCAAAGAAGTCTTTCCCCAATGGAGCAGCCGATCTGCATCGACGGCAGTGGCTCAAGTACGCCGGTGCGTCAGCCGCAGCCGTGGGCACGCTGGCGATCGGTGCTCGCCAGGCGAGCGCCGTCGAAGGCGGCCCGTCCGGCAATCCGGGCGACGTGCTCGACGTAGTCATCATCGGCGCGGGCCTGGCCGGCCTGACGGCGGCGCGCGATTTGCGCCAGGCCGGTTGCGAATCGTTCGTGGTGCTCGAGGCGCGCGACCGCGTCGGCGGCCGGACCCTCAACTACAACGTGGACGGCGGATACGTCACCGAGGTCGGCGGGCAGTGGATCGGGCCGGGCCAGACCGCCGTCGCCAATCTTGCGCGCGAGCTGGAGGTCGGCACGTTCCCGAGCTACTACGAAGGCAAGACCGTCATCCTGGGCGGCGAAGGCCGCGTGGCGGTCGACCTGAAAGGCACGTTCGGCACCGACGAGGCCATTTCGTCGAAGCTGAGCACGATGTCGCGCGACGTGCCGTCGGGCGCGCCGTGGACCTCGTCCCGGGTCGGCGAACTCGACAAGCTGTCGGTGGCCGACTGGATGGTGAAGCAGGACATCAAGCCCGAGGACCGGATCGGTTGGGACGGCTCGTGCACGCTGTCCGGCGGTGCTCCGCCGGTCAAGATGGGGTTGCTGCACTTCCTGTCGATGATCAATTCGGCGTCGTGCGACTACACGCAGCTCGACTCCATCAAGCACAGCGCGCAGGAAACGCGCTTCATCGGCGGTTCGCAAATCCTCAGCACGAAGATGGCCGGGCACCTGGGCGACAAGGTGCGCCTGTCGACCCCGGTGCGCCGGATCTCCAACTGGGATCGCGACGTCGTCACGCTGCATACCGATCGCGGAGACGTGCGTGCGCGGAAGGTCATCGTGGCCATTCACCCGGCCCTGTGCAACCAGGTGCAGTTCGAGCCGCCGCTGCCGGAGAAGCGGGCGTCGCTGCAGCGCGCATGGCCCGCTCACTCGCCGGCGCGCAAGACCGCGATGGTCTATCGCCGTCCGTTCTGGCGCGGGAAGGGGCTGAACGGCCACATCTTCCAGGCGGGCGGCCCGGTCATCTGGGCCTACGACAACTCCCCGCCCGGTGGCGAGATCGGGATCATCAATGCGTTCGTCCGGAACGCGCTGCTGCCGTCGGACCGGAAGGCCGCGCAACGCATGCTCACGGAAATCTATGCGCAGGCATGGGGCGACGACGCGCTGTCGCCGGTGTCGTATCACGACCACGACTGGAGCCGCGTCGATCCGTGGACGATCACGTGCGTGTCCGCGATTCCGCCGGGTTTCTGGAGCGCACACGGCGACGGGCTGCATTTGCCGTGCGGCAACTTGATCTGGTCGGGAACCGAAACCGCGAACATCTGGGCGGGCTACATGGATGGCGCGGTGCGCTCGGGCCACCAGGGCGCATTGCAGGCGCTGAACGGCTTGCGCCGCGCCTAGGAGAGCAATCATGAAAAAACGCATTTTGCTCGCCGTTGCGGGAGTCGTCGCCGTGTTGCTCGTCATCTTCGGGCCGTCCCTGCTGAACCTGTACCGGCTTCAGCAGTTCGTCGCCGCGTCGGAAGACGCGTATCGCGCCGACGGCGGCCCGTGGCCGCACCAGACCGATACGTGCCTGGGCTGTCACGGCGACAAGGGCACGTCGCTCGAGCAGGGCTATCCGAGCCTCGCGGGGCAACCGGCGCCCTACGTGGCGGCCCAGCTTCACGACTTCGCGAGCGGCAAGCGCGCGAACGCGAACATGGCGCCGCTGGCGATGAGCCTGAGCGAGACCGACATCAAGTCGCTGTCCGACTACTACGCGCGGCAGCCGGCCCGCCGCAACCGCTACTTCGAGCCCGATCCGCAACTCGCGGCGCAAGGCAAGCAGTTGGTCGAGAAGGCGGCGTGCGCCGCGTGTCACGGCGCGCGCCTGACGGGCCAGGCGCAGTTCCCGCGGCTGGCGGGCCAGGGGCACGACTATCTGCTGAAGCAGATGGACGCGTTTGCCGCCGGCACGCGCACCGAAGCGACCGGCACGATGCAGCGCGTCACCGCGGCGCTGTCGCAGAAGGAACGCGAGGCCGTCGCCCAGTACCTGGCAAGTTTGAATCCGGAGCAGGAATGATGAACCGTACGCAATCGGAATGGAGTGTTTGATCATGGACAGCAGATCGCTCGTGCTTTGCCTTGCCAGTGCGTTGCTGGCGACCACCACCGCCATCTATGGCTGGAAATTTCTCAAGAAGAGCAATTACCTGCTCGGGATCGAGTGGTTCATCGTGACGGTGTCGTCGTCGAATGCGCTGATCTATTTCGCGACTCACTTCGAGCTGTCGGGGCTCATCTCGCACTTTCTGGATGCGTTTTCCCGGGGCTTCGGGATGCCGATCGTCGCCGTCGCGGGCCTGATGGCCGTGACGCGCGGCTACAAGCCGTCGGGGTGGCAGGACGTCGCGCTGTTCGCGATATCGGTCGTCGGCACCGTCGTGCTGGTGTCGGGCGTCGTCGGCAAGGCGCTGCCTTACTTCTATGTCGCGATGTGGGGATTGCTGACGATCTATCTCGCAGGATTCGTCCGGAAATTGCTGGCGGCCGGCGAGCGGTTCCATGCGATGACATCAGCCATTGCGGCGGTGACCTCGCTCGCGATCGCATGCATCTACGATTTCTATCCGATACCCGGGGACGCACACAACGTCGTGGTCAATTTTTACGTATTCGCACTGGTGACGTGGTCGTACGTGACGGTCGTGCTCTATTACGCCTATTGCGCGCTGGAGCGCGCAGGTCAGACGCATGACGCCAGCCGGCTCCGCTCGACCCGGAACGGGAATCGTCGCCTCGCGTAAGTGCGTGGTGAAGCGCATCGGGGCATTTGCGTCGTTCGATGACACGCGCCGGAGACGGCCACTGTGTCATCGAGTCGCGCTGGGCTGAATCGCTTCCGAAGCGCACTGCGACCGATAGCGTGTGTGACCGACGGCGATCCGGAGCGAGACGCGCGGGCATCGACGTTGGCATATCCGTGGATCTTCGCGGGGCGGTCTCGATATCGATCCAACGGTGACCTGACTGCATCGTTATCCGAACTTGTTTTGAATTGACGGATATCGGAACGGAGCTGTCGACGACACGTTAAGGCCGTCAAGTAATCGTCACAGGAAAGAGGGGCGTTTGCTCCTCGCCTGACCTTTCGTCCCGCTCGCCAGGCGGCGCGCCAGCTGGCGAGCGGCCGCGGACGGCTGCGCGCGGCCGGCCGGGAGCGCGACTGTCATCCCGCTTCGTCCAGGCATTGCATCCGCACCGGGAATACCCGCTCTTTTTATTTCGTTCTAAATTTATCATCATTACCTAACATTGTTATTCCGAACTACTTTTGAGACGGCACACGGCACCCGCAAACAGGGCGGGGCGAACCAACAGGAGGTGACAGATGGACGATGTCAAGCGCAAGGCTTTCGCAGAGGACGGCGCGGTTCTGATCGAAGGTCTGCTGAACGAGGAACAACTGGCCCAATGCCGGCTCGCGTTCGACTGGGGGATTGAAAACCCGGGACCGATGGCGTCGAGTCTCCTCGACGGGTCCGAATTCCGGTCGCACGTCGACAACGCGAATCCGTACGCGAAGGAGCGTCTTGACGAGCTGGTCGCCACGCTGCCGCTCGGCCGACTGTTCGCCGACCTGTGGAGGTCGAAGCACGCGTGGTATTTCGCCGAGGAACTCTTTCTGAAGCAAGGCGGCAAGGGCGCCCGCTCGCTGTGGCACCAGGACACCTCGTACCTGCCGTGGGCGGGGATGCACTTCGGCAACGCGTGGATCAGTTTCGAGGCCGTTCCGAAGCGCAACGCGCTCGAGATCGTCCGGGGTTCGCATCGCGGCGTGCGTCACGACGGCACCACGTTCCAGAACGTCGACGATCCCACCGAGCCGCTGCATGGCGGTGGCGTCTGGCCGCGGATGCCCGACATCGAAGCCGAACGCCGCGCCGATCCGGGCAAGTACGACATCCTCTCGTGGGCCACGAAGCCGGGCGACGTCCTGTTGCTGCACCCGGGCGTGCTGCACGGCGGCGGCGTGGTCGATCCGGATTTCCCCGATCGCCACACGCTCGTGCTGCGCTTCTTCGGCGACGACGCCACCTTCAGCCCGCTGCCGGACCACAGCGCATCCGGTTTCACGCCGGCCGGCGTGCTGTTCGTGGACGCGCTCGCGTCATTGAAGGCGGGCGACCCGTTTCGCGCGCCGTGTTTCCGTCAACTCGTCTGAATCCGGAGGATTCCCGTCATGGCAACAACCAGCAAGCGTCAACCGATCATTCCACCCGGGTTCAAGGCGTGGTACGACACCTACCATTTCGCTCCGGCCACGCGGGTGGGCGACACGATCTGGGTGTCCGGCCAGGTCGGAATCGGCGCGGACATGCGGCCGGGCGACGGCGTGCAGGCGCAGGCGCGCATCGCATTCGAATCGCTGAAGGCGATTCTGGTCGAGGCCGGTGCGAGTCTGGCCGACGTGGTGGAGCTGACGACTTTTCATACGGATCTGCGCGCCGAGGTCGAAGCCTTCGGGGCCGTGAAGGACGAATATTTCCCGGATCGCTTTCCGTCGTGGACAGCGATCGGGGTGACGCAGCTCGCGCTGCCCGAGCTGTGCGTCGAAGTGCGGGCGGTGGCGGTGGCCGGGTCGGGCACGGCTTGACGCAAGTGTCGGGCAGTTAGCGCGGCCGGATCGGCGGCTGCGACGAAAGGAAAAATTCGCAGCCGCTGCATCCGGCACCTGAGGCTTGTTCAGCCGGACGCGGTGGGCCCCCGAACCTGAGATTGAAGGGGCGCGCAAGGCATGCGGCTCGTGTGGTGGAAAGCGCATTCAATATATTTCGTATTACTTACAACATGACGCGCATCGGTGAAAGGTATGCCGAGCGCTTCAGGGTCGCGGAAGTCCCGCGACGGCTGGCCGGAAAACGGCACGTTCGACGCGAGACATCGCAATGAAAAGAACGCCAGTCGCCCGTCTGCCGCGCAACCGGTGAATGAAAGCAGCGTCTCGGAAGGAGAGCATGATGAAGAAGCACACGATCGGAACCGTGTCCGCAATCGCGGCCGCGTTGTTGATGATGGCCGGCAGCGCGATGGCCGACGACCTCACCGCGGTGGGGGCCGAACGCGGCGCGAGCAAGGACGGGTCCATTCCTGCCTTTGCCGGCAGGCAAGAGCCGCAGTCGGGCTGGGAATACGGCAAGACGCGCGGCGATTTCTGGAAGCACCGGAGCGAGAAGCCGCTTTACTCGATCGATGCCGCGAACGTCGACAAGTACGCGAGCATGCTGTCGCCCGGCCAGATCGCGTTGATCAAGCAGCGCAAGGGCTACCGGATGGATGTGTATCCGTCGCACCGCGAGTGCCAGCTGCCGGAGTTCGCCGAGCAGAACACGAAGGCCAACCTCACGGCCGCGAAGCTCGCGTCGGACGGCGAGACGCTCGAGGCGGCCGTCCTGCCCGGCGTGCCGTTTCCCCAGCCGAAGACAGGCGCCGAGGCGATCCTGAACTACGAGAACCGCTATCGCGGCATCGGCATCGAATGGCCGCTGGATGTCACGACCATCTCGCCGCGTCCGGGCGGCGGCGAATGGATCGACGGGATCGGCCCGCAGGTCTTCTATTTCCCGTCGGGCAAGACGGGCAAGAGCGGGCCGAAGGATGTCGACCAGCTCAGCCTGGCCGCGTACTTCTCGGCCACGTCGCCGGCCGCGCTCGCGGGGCAGGCCTTCGTGCAGCGCCAGTATTTCAACAAGGATTCGGAAACCTACTACTACTTTCCGGGGCAGCGCCGCGTGAGACGCATGCCGGCCTATACGCACGATGCTCCGCTGATCGGTTTCGAGAACCAGTACCTGATCGACGAAGCGAACATGTTCAACGGCTCGATCGACCGGTTCAACTGGAAGCTGGTCGGCAAGCGCGACATGCTCGTTCCGTATAACGCGTTCGGCATGTACAAGTTCAAGAGCAAGCTGCACGACGTCGCGACGCCGGACGGCATCGCGTCGGCGAACCGGCGCTACGAGATGCATCGCGTGTGGGTCGTCGAGGCGACGGTCAAGCCGAGCGCGCGCCACGTCGCATCGAAGAAGGTGTTCTACCTGGACGAGGACAGCTGGCTCGCGCTCATCGGCGAGGACTACGACGCGCAGGGCAAGCTGTGGAAGGTGCGCGAGAGCTACCCGATTCCGGTCTGGGAGCTGGGCGGCGCCTGCGACAACGAGCCGATGGCGCAATACGACCTCCTGAACGGGCGCTACGTGATGGATTCGTCGACGATCGGCCAGGGCAAGGACATTCGCTGGTACCAGGAGATCAACGATCCGCGCTTCAAGTCCGATTTCTTCACGGCGGAATCGCTGAGATCGGTCAGCGAACGCTGATTGCCATAGACATATAAAAAAATGAATCCGACGTGCGCGATCGCGCCGTCGGCATCCGGTCTGGAGATGGGTGGGACGATGAAAGCAAGCAACATAGTTAGGCATACTACGGTGTCGATTGCCATGCTGGGTGCGGCGACGTCGACTGCGTACGGCTACGAGTTCACGCTCGGGGACGGCAGCGTCCAGGGATCGTGGGTGTCCAATCTCACCGCGGGCGGCGGAATCCGGACCAAGAGTCCGAGCTGTTCGCTGACCGGCGATCCGAACGCGTACGGGTGCGGCGCGGCCGCCAATACGAACCAGTGGGGCTACGGCGACGAAGGCGATCTCAACTACCGCAAGGGGCAGCCGTTCAGCACCTACGTGAGCGCGACCAGCGAGCTGCTGCTGAAGATGCCGAGCGAAGGGCTCAAGTTCATGGTGCGCGGCACGGGGATGTACGACTTCCTCGCCGGGAGGACGGCCAGGACGCCGCTGTCGAGCACGGCTGCCGCGCAGGTCGTGTACAACGCGCAACTGCTCGATCTGTGGGCGCAGAAGGATTTCACGATCAACGGGCACAGCGCGCATGTCCGGCTCGGCAACCAGGTGATCAACTGGGGCGAGAGCATGTTCGCGCAGAGCGGCATCAACGCGACCAACTCGCTTGACACGCAGAAACTGCTGATCCCCGGTTCGCAGCTCAAGCAGGCGCTGCTGCCGGCGCCGATGCTGAGCCTTGCCGCCGATCTGTCCCACGGCTTCAGCACCGAGGCTTATTACCAGTTCCAGTGGAACGGCAACCGCATCCCGCCGGTCGGGTCGTACTGGTCGCTGGCGAACGTCGTTGGCCGCGGCGCTGAACCGTTCACGATCAACGCGAACAATCCCAACCTGGTCGGGCCGGGCGTGGGCACGATCGCCAATGCGATCGGCGGCGGGGCCGCGGCGGGCAACCAGGATACGCTGAACGCGATCAAGAACGGGCTCGTGAACGGCGCGTTCGCCGGGCCGCCGTTCAACGACCTCGGTATTCCGGTCTCGACGCAACTGCCGGCGAAATACCGGCCGCAGTTCGGCGTGAAGTTCAATTATTCGCCGCGCTCGTTCGATGCGAACTTTGCGTTCTACTACCTGAACTACACGGATAAATCGCCGGTGCTGTCGACGCTGGCCAACGGCACCGCGCAGTGGTCGTATCTGCAGAACCGCCAGCTGTTCGGCGCGAGCGCGAACTTCGGCGTCGGGCCGTGGGCGATCGGCACCGAGCTGTCGTACCGGCCGCGCGATGCGGTCGCGCTGTCGAGCTGTTATGGCGCGGGCGGCCCGACCGACCTGATCACGAACGGCGTGCAGGGCGTCAACTGCCAGCAGTGGGCCGACAAGAAGAAGCTCCAGCTCGACGTGAACGGGCTGCTCGCGCTGACGCGCAGCGAGTATCCGTTCCTGAAGATGATCGCCGCGGATTCCGCGACGCTGACCTGGGAACTCACGTGGATCTACTACCCGGGCCTCGGTTCGGACGTGACGCGCACGGTGGGCGGGCAGCCGGTCACGCAGGTGCCGGCCGCCGGCTATTTCCCGTGGCTGAACAACAACTCGGGGCTCGGCTACCCGATCACGCAGGGGCAAGGCACGTCGAGCTCGGTGGGCGCGACGATCGACTTCAACTGGACCTATGACGGCTCGCTGATTCCCGGCTGGCAGGTGACGCCGGGCGTGACGTTCAGCACGGGCCTGTACGGCTACACGCCGACCTTCACCGCGAACTACATGCAGGGCGCGAAGTCGGTGAACGTCTACGTGCTGTTCAACCAGAATCCGCCGACGTGGCAGGCGGGCATCAACTTCGCGGCGTTCTTCGGCGGCCATCAGTCGGTCGGGAATCCGTACGCGGACCGCAATTTCATCGGTGTGTTTGCCACCCGGAACTTCTGACGGGTGCCAGTGGAAGCGAGCGCGCGCGTCGGGCATCGCCGGAAAACATGAAGGGGTCATGCAGTGCTTAATCGTCTGGTCAGCCGCCTTGAAAGGCTTTTCTTCGGTCATCGCGCGATCGTGCTCGCGGCGATCGGCCTGTTCACCGTCGCGATGGCCGTGTTCGCGATGCAACTGCGCATGGATGCCGGCTTCGAGAAACAGATGCCGATCGGCCACGAGTACATCCGCACGTTCCAGCAATACCGGAACGACCTGCTCGGCGCGAACCGGATCACCGTCGTGGTGCGCGCGAAGCACGGTTCGATCTGGACGCCGGACGGCCTGACGCGGCTGTACAAGGTCACGCAGGCGGTGACCTACCTGCCGAACGTCGACCGGATCGGCGTTCGCTCGCTGTGGACGTCGAACGCGTTCGTCAACGAGATCACCGACGAGGGCTTTCGCGCGGAGCCGATCATTTCCGGCACGATCACGCCGGATCAACTGACACCGGAGATCGTCGAGAAGATCCGCCGTGCGACGACGCTGGGCGGCTATGTCGGCACGCTCGTGTCGCACGGCGAGGACAGCGCGATGATCACGGCCGAGCTGAACGAGCGCGACAGCGCGGGCAAGGTGCTCGACTACGTCGCGTTCAATCACCTGCTGGAACAGAAGATCCGCCAGCCGTTCGAGGATGCCGGCTACGACGTGCAGATCATCGGCTTCGCGAAGCAGATCGGCGACATCGCCGACGGCGCGAAGGCCGTGCTCGGCTTCTGCGCGATCGCGCTGCTGCTGACCGCGCTCGCGGTGTACTGGTATTGCCATTCGCTGCGCTTCACGGTGCTGCTGATCGCGTGCTCGCTGACGTCGCTGGTCTGGCAGTTCGGCACGCTGAAGCTGCTCGGCTTCGGTCTCGACCCGCTCGCGGTGCTGGTGCCGTTCCTGGTGTTCGCGATCGGCGTGTCGCACGGCGTGCAGCAGGTGAACTTCATCGTGCGCGAGATCTCGCACGGGCACAGTTCGTACGAGGCGGCGCGGCGCAGTTTCAGCGGGCTGCTGATTCCGGGCGTGCTGGCGCTGATCACCGCGTTCGTGTCGTTCGTCACGCTGCTGATGATCCCGATTCCGATGGTGCGCGAGCTGGCGATCACCGCGTCGCTCGGCGTGGCCTACAAGATCGTGACGAACCTGATCCTGCTGCCGGTCGCCGCGTCCTGCTTCAACTTCACGAAGCGCTATGCGGACAGTGCACTCAAGCGCGGCGAGCGGCGCTCGGCATGGCTGCGCCCGCTGGCGCGCATCGCGCAGCCGAGGTATGCGGGCGCGACCGTCGCCTTGACGCTGGTCGTGTTCGCGCTGGCCGCGTGGCAAAGCCGCGACCGCGTGATCGGCACGCTGCAGCCCGGTGCGCCGGAACTGCGCGCGGATGCGCGCTTCAACCGCGACGCGACGGCGATCGCCGGCAACTACGACATGGGCCTCGACTGGCTGACGGTGGCGATCGAGTCGACGGGCAAGGCCTGCGACAACCCGGCGGTCGGCCTGTACGAAGACGATTTCGCGGCCGCGATGCGCACCGAGCCGGGCGTGGTGTCGGTGCAGTCGTACTCGGGCATGCTGCGCGCGTACAACCAGGGCTACAACGAAGACTATCCGAAGATGAACGTGGTGCCGATCGACCCGGAGAACTACGGCGCGGTGTCGGTCGACGTCGGCCGCGTGAAGGGCTTCATGAAGGCCGATTGCACGATGTCGGCGGTGCACCTGTTCCTGACCGACCACAAGGCGACGACGATCAACCGGATTCTCGACGACGTGAAGCAGTATCGCGTGTCGCATCCGTTCCCCGGCATCACCGTGCGTCTCGCGGCCGGCAACGCGGGCGTGCTGGCGGCGACCAACGAGGAAGTCGCGGGCAGCGAGCTGCCGATGATGCTGTACGTGTACGGCGCGATCCTGATCCTCGTGTTCCTCGCGTACCGCGACTGGCGCGCGATGATCGCCTGCTGTGCGCCGCTGTCGGTCGCAACCTTCATCGGCTACTGGTTCATGAAGGAGCTGCAGATCGGACTGACGGTCGCGACGCTGCCGGTGATGGTGCTGGCGGTGGGGATCGGCGTGGACTACGCGTTCTACATCTACAACCGGTTGCAGGTGCATCTCGCGAGCGGGCAGACGATCGTGAAGGCGGTGCAGCACGCGCTGCTCGAAGTCGGTGTCGCGACGATCTTCACGGCGATCACGCTCGCGATCGGCGTGGCGACGTGGAGCTTCTCCGCGCTGAAATTCCAGGCCGACATGGGCAAGCTGCTGGCGTTCATGTTCCTCGTCAACCTGCTGATGGCGATGACGGCGCTGCCCGCGCTGGCCTCGGTGCTGGAGCGCCGGTTCCCGCGCCGCAAGCCGGCCCGTGCGCCGGGACTGTTCAGCCACTGACGCCCGCCCACTTTCATGGAGATCTCCAGATGATCAAGACACTCGTTGCCTGTATCGGGCTGTGCGCCGCCGCTGCCGCGTTCGCGCAATCCCGTGGAACGGTCGCGGAATGGGCCGCGAAGCCGGCCCACGCATGGCCCGCGCCGACGCACATGATGCTGACGGACGCGACGCGTGCCGGCTCGCGGGTCGTCGCCGTCGGCGATCACGGCATCGTGGTGCTGTCCGACGACGACGGCAAGACCTGGCGGCAGGCGCGGCGCGTGCCCGTTGCCGCGACGCTGTCGGCCGTCGCGTTCGCCGATGCGCAGCACGGCTGGGCCGTGGGCCAGTGGGGGACGATACTCGCGACCGACGACGGTGGCGAAACCTGGACGACGCAGCGTCTCGACACGTCGGTCGACCAGCCGCTGTTCTCCGTGCTGTTCACGACGCCGCAGGATGGGCTCGCGGTCGGCCTGTGGTCGCTGATGCTGCAAACCCACGACGGCGGCAAGACCTGGGCGAAAGTGACGCTGCCGAAGCCGCCGGGCGGCGGCAAGGCGGACCGCAATCTCTATCACGCGTTCGGCGATCAGAAGGGCGCGCTCTACATCTCGGCGGAACAGGGCACGGTGCTGAAGTCGACCGACGGCGGCGCGAACTGGCGCTACCTGCAGACGGGCGGCAAGGGTTCGCTATGGACCGGCGTGGCGATGCCGGACGGCCGCGTGGTGGTGGGCGGCCTGCTCGGCAGCCTGTACCAAAGCAGCGACGGTGGCGCGAACTGGACCGCCGTCGACAGCCGCACGCGGAGTTCGATCACCGACCTGGTGGCGGCAGGCGACGGCCTGATCGGCGTCGGGCTCGATGGCCTGGTGTTGAAGCAGCCGGCGGGCGCAGCGACGGTCGAGGTCGCGCAGCGCCCCGATCGCGCGACGCTGACCGCCGCGCTGCCGGCCAGGGACGGCACACCGATGCTGTTCTCGCAGGACGGCGTGTTGACGTCGCGCTGATGGCGACCCGAGGTGAACGGTATCCCTGTTGGCGGCACGGAATGAAGGAGGCAAAGATGAGCGATATGAACTACGGGATTCAGGATGACTCGACCGGCCATGCAATGCGGTTCGACGCGGCGCAGGCCGACCGTGCGTTGCGATCCTACCGGCCCATCGGCGGATGGATCGAGCGGCCGGACGACTTGCAGCCACAGCTGGAAGGCGACGTTCACGCGGACGTGATCGTCGTCGGCGCCGGCTTCGCGGGCCTGTCCACCGCGCTGGAATTGACCGCGCGCGGCATGCGCGTCGTCGTGATCGAGCGCGAGTTCGCGGGCTTCGGCGCGAGCGGGCGCAACGCCGGCTATCTCGCCGGCGGGCAGGGGCTCGAATACGATCTGTTCGTGAAGCGCGTGGGGCGCGAGCAGGCGAAACGGATCGTCGGCTTTTACGACGAAGGCGTGGCCTACGTCGAACGCAAGCTCGTCGAGCACGGGATCGACTGCGACTATCGTGCGTCGGGGATCATTCGCGCCGGTGTGCATCCGTCGCAGGAGAAGCGCCTGCGCGAGGACATGGAGACCGGCATCGCGCTGGGTTCGCCCGCGCAGTTTCTCGATGGCGCGGCAATGCGTGCGCGCGGCATTCCACCGGCGTTCCTGTTCGGTTGTCACTTCCCCGGCGGCGGCACGCTCGACCCCGGCAAGTATGTGCTGGGCCTGCGACGCGCGGCCCTCGCCGCGGGCGTGCGGCTCCACGAGAACACCGCGCTGCTCGACTTCGACGCGAACGAAACCGTGCGGATCCGGACGGCGCGCGGCAGTGCGAGCGCGCCGGTCCTGGTGCTCGCCACCAATGCGTATACGCCGCAACTCGGCCTGCTCGGCAACAAGGTGATGCCGCTGCGCGTGTCGGCGCTCGAGACCGGGCCGCTATCCGATGCGCAACTGGCGGCGCTGGGCTGGCCGAATCGCGAGGGCATCGTGACGCCACACTTCACGATGGAGAGCCACCGGCTCACCGCGCGCAATACGCTGTTGCTGACGACCAAGCGGCTGGACTACGTCTATGGTTCGCGAACGCCGAACGTGCCCGACGACGCAGCGTATCGCGCGCTGCTGGCGACGCTGCACGCGCGTTTCCCGCAACTGGGCCACCTGCCGGTGCGTGCATGCTGGAGCGGCTACATCTCGGTTGCCAGCGATGCGCTGCCGGTGGTCGGCGCGACCGGCGCGCACGGCAACGTGTTCTACACGGCCGGGTGCTCGGGGCATGGGGTCGGCACGCAGTCGCTGATCGGGCAGGTGCTGGCCGACCGGATCAGCGGAGCGAAGCCGCCGCTGCTCGACGCGCTGACGCACCGGACACCCGCGATGCCGCCGGAGCCGCTACGCTGGTGCGCGATCAAGGCGGTGCTGGGCATGGCGAACCTGATGGACGAAAGGGTGAACCGTCACGCGCGGCGCGGATAGGGATGCGGGCCGCCCTGGACACGATGCAATGCGCGCCGGGACGGACTGCCGGAACGCCACGCTTACGACGAACACGATGACCGACACCAAAGCGCACCACGGCGGCAGAAGCCGCCGCACGCCGAACGCCGCTTCGACCGGCAGCGATCTCGACGGCTTGCGGGCGCAGGGCCTGCGCACGCGCAACACGATCGTCCGGGTCGCACGGGAACTGCTGCTGGAAGGCGGCCCGCTGACCTTCTCGCAGCGCGCGGTCGCGGCCGGCGCCGGCATCAGCGTGAGCAACCTGCAGTATTACTTCCCGACCCGGCTGGCCGTGTTGCGGGCCGTGATCGAGCCGGTCATCGAGGCGTACCTGGGCGAGCTGAAGGGCTTGATCGACAGCGATGCATCGCCGGACGACGTCATCGAACGCGTGCTGGCACGCGCGCTGCGCGACGCGAAGGATGCGCAATACGTCGCGCTGTTCCGGCATTTCCTGTCGTTCGCTGCGATCGACCCCGAATGCCTGAAGCTGTTCGACGATTGGTACGGCACGCTGACGCGCGAGGTCGCGAAGCTGTTGCGCACGGTCAATCCGGCGTTCGACGCGGCCGACAGCCTGCACGTTGCCACGCTGTTGATTGCGATGGCCGACGGCCTGACGTTGCAAACCGGAACCGCGCGATTGACGCAGCGGCTCGATGCGATGTTCATGGAGATAGCGCGTTGCCTCATCTACGACAGGCAACGCGACTAGGGGAACAACCTGCCGCCAGGGAAGGTGATGGGGCGCCTCAGTCCGGATCGCTGGCGGTCCAGTGCAGCACTTCCAGCGCGGCCGCGACGTGCAGGCGCTGCTGCGCGAGCGGGCGGGGCAGCAACGACTCGGCGCGCTCGAGGCGGCGCAGCAGCGTGTTGCGGTGGACGTGGGTTTTCTCGGCTGCGTCGGTCACGCTGCAGCCTTCCGCGAGAAACGCGCGCAGCGCGTCGCGCAGCGACTTGTCGGCGCTGGCCAGGTTGCCCAGCGTGTTGGTCACGAACTGCTGGAGGGATTCCATATGATTGGTCATCAGCGCGATAAGGCTCATGCTGTCCGCGTGCACCACGCCGACGCCGGCGTGCAGCCTGCCGAGCAGCCGCTGCGTCGCGAGTGCGTCGAGGTGGCCGCGCCGGAATCCTTCCATGCCGGTCCCGGCGCTCGCGACGGCCATGTGCACGCCGGGCAGCGCGTTGATCGCACGCTGCAGCGAAGGCATGTCGAGTGGCTTGCCGTCGTGATACGTCCAGACCCACAACGTGGCCGTGTTCGCGACGACGGCCAGGGCATTGCGCGTGCCCGCGCATTGCGCCAGCGCATCGGCCGCCCGCTCCAGCACCCCCAGTTCGATATCCGCTTCCTCGCTCCAGATGATCGCGGCGTGATGGCGTTGCTCCAGCGTGTAGCCCAGCCGCCGGCTGGCCTCCTGCGCGCTGATGGTTGCCCCTTCGACGATCTGCGTGACCAGTTCGCGGCGATCGGCGTGCGTGCCGCGCAGCCGCGCTTCGCGTTCGGCGCGCATGAATTCGGCCATGCCGACCATGTTGGTATCGATGAAGGCCGCGATCGAACGCGACGATACGGCCAGAAACTCGCGCAGCTCGACCGGGTCCTGCGTCAGCGTAAACGCGAGATCCATCCAGCGCTGCCACACGACGCTCTGCGACGAACGGGCCGCGACGAACACGAGGTCGGTGAGGCCGCGTCGCACCAGTTCCTGCGCACTACTTAGCATGTCGGCCGAAAGAAAACGGGACACCGGCGCGCAAGGGTTTTCCAGGTTGGCGGTGGCCCAGTGAATCAGCCCGTTGCGGTTGATGCGCCGCACGGCCGCGGCGAGCACGGGGTCGCTCATCGTGGGGCTGGTCGCGACGTTTTCCTTGTCGAGTTCCTGCAGCCATTCCGTCTGCACATTCAGTGCGATTTCGGCGCCCTGGCGCATCAGTTCCCGGATGCGTGGCGAAGGCAACGGCCAGGTCGGCAGGGCAGTGGGGGCGGGGGGCTGGGACATGATGGAGTGCTATCCAAACGAAGAGGTGCAAGTTGCACTCATTGTATTCGCATACGGTGCATTCGACACCTTGTTCGGCTCGATTCGGTTGATGAAAATGACGACACATAGCGCATTTCGACGCAAACAGGAGACACGCCGTGACTGTACATACCCTTCCGTCCACTGAGCACGTGGATGTGCTCATCGTCGGCGCCGGCCTGTCCGGGATCGGCGTCGCTCGCCAACTCGAGACGGACCGCCCAGGCACGTCATACATCATCCTGGAAGCGCGCGGCGCGACCGGCGGCACGTGGGACCTGTTCCGCTATCCGGGCATCCGTTCCGACTCGGACATGCATACCTACGGTTACGGCTTCAAGCCGTGGGCCGACAAGAAGGCGATCGCCGGTGCGGATGCGATTCTTTCGTACCTGAGAGAGACGGCCACCGAATACGGGATCGACCGCCACATCCGCACGAATCACAAGGTGATCCACGCAAGCTGGTCGAGGGCGCAGGCGCTGTGGAGCGTCGACGTCGAGCGCGTCGATACGGGTGAACGCAAGACGATCCAGGCCAGGTGGTTCTTCAGCGCCGCCGGGTTCTATCACCACGACGAAGGCCATACGCCGAAGCTCGACGGCATCGAGCACTTTGCCGGCCCGGTGGTTCACCCGCAGCACTGGCCGGAAGATCTCGACTACGGCGGCAAGCGCGTGGTGGTGATCGGCAGCGGCGCCACCGCCGTCACGCTGTTGCCGGCGATGGCCGGGAAGGCCCGGCACGTCACGATGCTGCAACGCACGCCGACCTACGTGGTGAGCCTGCCGTCGGAGGACATCATCGCCAATACGCTGCGCAAGGTGATGCCGCATACGTGGGCCTACGCGCTCGTACGGCGCAAGAACATCGCGATCGCCCGCTTCATCTGGCATTTCTGCCGCACGCGGCCGAAGGCGGCGCGGCGCCTGATCCGTTTCATGACCAAGCGCCAGCTGCCGAAGGGCTATCCGGTCGACGTCCACTTCAACCCGCCGTACAACCCGTGGGACCAGCGTCTGTGCGCGGTGCCGGACGGCGATCTCTTCAAGTCGATCCGCGACGGCCATGCGTCGGTTGTGACGGACCGCATCAAGACCTTCACGGCAACGGGCATCGTGCTGGAATCCGGGCAGACGCTGCCGGCCGACATCATCGTCACGGCGACGGGGCTCAACATCCGGTTTTTCGGCGGGATCAAGCTGACGGTCGACGGCCAGCCGGTGGATCTCCACAGCAAGGTGGCGTTCAAGGGGATGATGCTCAGCGGCGTGCCGAATTTCGCGTTCTCCATCGGCTATACGAATTCGTCGTGGACGCTGAAGGTCGGGCTGCTGGCCGAGCATTTCTGCCGCGTGCTCGCACACATGGAGCGCGGCGGCCTCGCAACCTGCGTGCCTGAATTGCCCGCCGCCGACATGCCGACGCGCCCGCTGCTCGATTTCGGCGCCGGCTACGTGCAGCGCGCGATCGGCAGCCTGCCGCGCCAGGGCCCGGGTGTCCCGTGGGTCATGTCGATGGACTATCACCTCGATGTCGAGATATTGCGGCACGGTTCGGTCGAAGACCCGTGCCTGCGCTTCCGGCGTGCGGCGGCAGCCGGCGGCACGGATCGCGTCGAGCCACGTCGCGCTGTCGGAGCCTGATCATGACGATTCACACGATGGAAGCAAACCAGGACGCATTCTGCGACCTGCCGGGCGGCGTGCGTCTCTGCTATCGCGTCTACGGGCCCGTCCACGGCGAGCCGTTGCTGCTGATCGCGGGCATGACGCTGCAATTGACCTTCTGGCCGCTGGCGCTGATCGACGCGCTGATTCAATGCGGCTATCGCGTGATCGTGTTCGACAATCGCGATGTCGGCCGCTCGTCGCGCATCCCGCGGCCGGGGCCGAGCGTGCTTCGCCAATTCCTGCGCTGGCCGGTCAAGGACGGCTATGACCTGGAAGACATGGCGCAGGACACGATCGGCCTGCTCGACAGCCTGCAGTTGAAGCGCGTGCACGTCGTCGGCATGTCGATGGGCGGCATGATCGGGCAGGTGCTCGCCGCGCGCCATCCGCAGCGCGTGCTGTCGCTGACCTCCATCATCTCCACGACCGGTGCGCGCAAGGTCGGCCAGCCGGCCATGTCGAGCATGCTGATGCTGACCGCGCCGCCGCCGCGCACGCGCGAAGCGGCGGTGGAGCAGTACAGCCGCATCATGGCCCACATCGGCACGCAGACGTATCCGGCGGACGACACTGCACGACGCGCCTATGCGGCCCACGCGTGGGATCGCGGCGAGCAGGCGCGCGACCACGAGAGCACGACCCGCCAGATCGGCGCGATCATCAAGTCAGGAGACCGGACCCACGAAATCCGCCGGATTCAGGCGCCGACGCTGGTCGTGCACGGCGACCGCGACCTGCTGGTCGCGCCGAGCGGCGGCGTCGCGACCGCTGCTGCGGTCCCGGGCGCGGACATGGTCACGGTGCGCGGCATGGGGCATGACATCCCTGACGGCGTCGTGCCGCTGCTGACGAGCCTGATCGACGGTCATATCCGGCGCCGTGCGATGCCCGCTGCGGCGGAACCCGTGCGCACCGGCAGGCATATCGCGTGAGCCGGTTCGCCTGCGGCACGCGACCGGCGCGCGACATCGAGCGTAACGTCAAGGCGTGACGCTCGCGTCATTGCCGGCCGCCGAGCCGACCCTAGGCGCGTGAATCGCGTGAAGACCAGGAACATTCTGCAAGACGCTTGTCGTGATGCGACGGAATCGCACGATCGACGGGCAGGAGGAGACACCATGCACCAAGGCTACCCGACTGACCTCGCGGCCCGCTTCGAGCGCCAGCGCCGCGCGTTCGCGCTGGAGCCGAACCCGGCGCTGGCCACCCGGCTGGCGCGTCTCGACCGGCTGGCTGCGTGGCTCGATGCGCACGAGCACGACATCGTGCGCGCCATCGATGCCGATTTTCAGGGCCGCTCCGCGCACGAGACGCGGCTGGCCGAGGTGTTCATCGTGCGCGCGGGCATCCGCCACGCGCGCCGGCACCTGAAGCACTGGATGCGGGCGCGCCGTGTACCGACCGCGCTGCATTTCCGTCCCGGCCACAATCGGCTGATGCCGCAACCGCTGGGGGTGACGGGCATCATCTCGCCGTGGAACTACCCGCTGCAGCTTTCGCTCGGGCCGGCACTCGCGGCGCTCGCCGCGGGAAATCGCGTCTTGATCAAGCCGTCCGAACTCACGCCCGCGCTGTCCGACCTGCTCGCGTCGATGGCGCGCGACACCTTTGCGCCGGACGAGCTGGATGTCGTGGTGGGCGACGTCGAACTCGGCAAGGCGTTTGCCGGCCTGCCGTTCGATCACCTGTTCTTCACCGGCTCGACCCAGGTCGGGCGGGTCGTCGCGCAGGCGGCCGCGGCCAACCTGACACCCGTGACGCTGGAGCTCGGCGGCAAATCGCCGGCGATTCTCGATGCGTCCTGCAACGTCGTGGTTGCCGCGCAGCGCATCGCATTCGGCAAGCTGCTGAACGCGGGCCAGACCTGCGTTGCGCCCGATTACCTGCTGGTGCCCACCGGAGCGGCCGACAGCGTCGCGTCGCAGCTGACGCGCGCAATTGCACGCCTGTATCCGACGCTCGCGGCCAATCCCGACTACACGGCCATCATCAGCGAACGCCACCGCGCGCGCCTTGCCGACATGGTCGACGAAGCGCGTCGCGCAGGCTCGCGCATTCTCGAAGTCAACCCGGCCGGCGAAACGTTCGGCGCGTCGTCGCGCAAGTTCGCGCCCACGATCGTGATCGGCGCGCCGGCCGATACGCGGCTGATGAACGAAGAGATCTTCGGCCCGGTTCTGCCGATCGTCGAATACGCGAACCTGGACGATGCAGTCGCCTACGTGCAGGGCCGCGCGCGTCCGCTGGCGTTGTACTGGTTCGGCGAAGACGCGTCGCGCCGAGATCGCGTGCTGCGCGAGACGGTATCCGGCGGCGTGACGATCAACGACTGCCTGTGGCACCTGGTGCAGGAAAACCAGCCGTTCGGCGGCGTCGGGCAGAGCGGCATGGGCGCTTATCACGGCCAGTGGGGCTTCGAGACCTTCAGCAAGCTCAAGCCGGTGTTTCACCAGACCCGCTGGAACGGCGCGGTGCTGTTCCATCCGCCGTACGGCCGCGTCTTCGACCTGCTGCTGCGCACGCTGTCGCGTCTCGCGTGACTTCCGAATCCTGTATCGAGAGAAAGGCCATGAATCATCAATTCGACTACATCGTCGTGGGCGGCGGCTCGGGCGGCAGCGTGGTGGCAGGGCGCCTGACCGAAGACCCGAACGTCAGCGTCTGCCTGCTGGAAGCGGGGGGCAGCGGTGACGGCGCGGTCATCAACATTCCGGCGGGCATGGTCGCCATGCTGCCGACCCGCCTCAACAACTGGGCGTTCAAGACGGTGCCGCAGCGCGGGCTCGACGGGCGCGTCGGCTACCAGCCGCGCGGCAAGGCGCTGGGCGGTTCGTCCGCGATCAACGCGATGGTCTACATTCGCGGTCATCGCAGCGACTACGACACGTGGGCCGCGCTCGGCAATCCAGGCTGGTCGTACGACGAAGTGCTGCCTTACTTCCGCCTGAGCGAGCACAACGAACGCATCGACGACGCATGGCACGGCCAGGGCGGCCCGCTGTGGGTCAGCGACCTGCGCTCCGACAACCCGTTCCAGGCGCGCTTCCTGGCGGCGGCCCGCCAGGTGGGCCTGCCGCTGACGGACGATTTCAACGGTGCGCAGCAGGAAGGCGTCGGCATCTACCAGGTCACGCAGAAGCAGGGCGAACGGTGGAGCGCGGCGCGCGGTTATCTGCTCCCGCACGTCGGCAAACGCGCCAATCTTTCTGTCGAAACGCACGCGCAGGTCCGGCGCATCCTGTTCGAGGGCAAGCGTGCCGTGGGCGTGGAGGTGCTGCAGAACGGCGTGCTGAAGACATTCCGTGCGCGGCGCGAAGTGGTGCTGGCAGCGGGTGCGCTGCAAACGCCGCAACTGCTGATGCTGTCCGGTATCGGCCCGTCGGCCGAGCTGGCGCGCGTCGGCGTTGAGACGCTGCACCATCTGCCCGGCGTAGGCCGCAACCTGCAGGATCACCCCGACTTCATTCTCAGCTACCGCACGCGCAGCCTCGACACGATGGGCGTCTCGGTGGGTGGCAGTCTGCGGATGCTGCGCGAGATCATGCGCTTTCGCCGTGAGCGGCGCGGCATGCTGACGTCGAATTTCGCGGAAGGCGGCGCATTCCTGAAGACACAACCGGGCCTCGATGTACCCGACATCCAGCTGCATTTCCTGGTCGCGCTGGTCGACGACCATGCACGGCGCATGCATCTCGGCCACGGGCTGTCCTGCCACGTGTGCCTGCTGCGCCCGCGCAGCCGCGGCTCGGTCACGCTGCGCAGCCGCGACCCGGCCGCCGCGCCGCTGATCGATCCCGCGTTCCTCGACGATCCGCGCGACCTGGAGGACATGGTGGCGGGCTTCAAGATCACGCGCGGCCTCATGGAGGCGCCCGCGCTCGCGGATTGGATCACGAAGGACATGTTCACGCGCGACGTGCACAGCGACGACGAAATCCGCGCGGTGCTGCGCAAGCGCGCGGATACCGTCTATCACCCGGTCGGCACCTGCCGGATGGGACAGGACGCGATGGCCGTGGTCGATCCGCAGTTGCGCGTGCATGGCCTCGACGGGCTGCGCGTCGTCGATGCATCGGTGATGCCGACGTTGATCGGCGGCAACACCAACGCGCCCACCATCATGATCGCGGAGAAGGCGGTCGACCTGATGCGCGGCGTCAGCCGCGTGGCGTCCGCGGAGCGCGCGACAGCGGCGGAAACGCACCGGTTCACGACGTCGGGCATCGAGACCGGTCGATAGGGTGACGATCCGCCTGTTTTCCGCGTCGAACCTTCACTCGACCAACCGAATGCGTGCATGCAGCCCAGGGACGACGCGTCCCGCCGATGCCCTTTATCACCCGCAGTTTTGACGAAGCGTTGCCGAACCATGTCTACCACTCGATCGCCATTCTGGCCCGCGCACCTGGCCACGCGTCAGGCCCCGCCCGCAACCCACCTGTTCCGTCACGCGGAGGCCGCGGCGGCGCGCCATCCCGACAAGCCGTTCATCCTGTTCTACGACACGCCTGTCTCGTTCGCGCGCTTCCAGCACGAAGCCGAGCACGTGGCGGGTTTTCTGCAGCAGCGTTGCGGGGTGAAGGCGGGCGACCGCGTGCTGCTGGACATGCAGAACAGCCCGCAATGGATGATTGCGTACTACGGCATCCTGCGCGCGAACGCGGTGGTCGTGCCGGTCAATCCAATGAACATGACCGACGAGCTGGCGCATTACATCGAGGACAGCGGCGCGAGCACGGTGATCGTCGCGCAGGACCTGTATCCACGCATCGCGCCGCTCGTGGGTGGTGCCGGCGGCCTCGCGCATGTCGTCGTGGCGACGTATGGCGACTACGTGGCGCAACCATCGGCCGTCGCGGTGCCCGATTTCGTGGCCGCGCCGCGCCACGTCGACGGGCCCGGCGTGATCCACTGGAGCGATGTGCTCGCCGAGCAGCTGAAACCAGGCGAGCTGACGGCCGGCCCAGACGACATCTGCGTGATGCCCTATACGTCCGGCACGACGGGCAAGCCGAAAGGTTGCGTGCACACGCATCGCAGCGTCATGTGCACGGCGGCCGGCTTCGTCGACTGGTTCGACGATCCCGAAGACGCGATCCACCTGGCGGTGCTGCCGCTGTTCCATGTCACCGGCATGCAGGGCGGGCTGAACGGCCCGCTGGTTCGTGGCTCGACCGTGGTCGTGCTGCCGCGCTGGGATCGCGATGCCGCGGGCCGCGTGATCGGCCGCAACCGCGTGTCCGTGTGGCAGTCGATCTCGACGATGATGGTGGATTTCCTGTCGAACCCGAACCTGCACGAATACGACCTGTCGAGCCTGCGCTCGATGCGCGGCGGCGGCGCGGCGATGCCGGACGCGATCGCGCGCAAGCTCAAGGAGTCGGTCGGGCTCGATTACGTCGAAGGCTACGGGATGTCGGAAACGATCGCCGCCACGCACATCAATCCGCCGGCGCACCCCAAGCCGCAGTGCCTCGGCATCCCGGTGTTCGACGTCGATGCGCGGATCGTCGATCCGGTCACGTTCCAGCCCGTGCCGCAAGGCGAGGTGGGCGAGATCATCGTGCACGCGCCGCAACTGATGCAAGGATACTGGCGCAATCCGGAGGCCACGAGGCAAACGTTCGTCGAAATCGACGGCAAGCGCTTCCTGCGCACCGGCGATCTCGGGCGCATCGACGCGGACGGCTACTTCTTCATGGCCGACCGGTTGAAGCGGATGATCAACGCGTCGGGCTACAAGGTGTGGCCGGCGGAAGTCGAGACGATGATGTACCGCCATCCGGCGATCAAGGAAGTGTGCGTGATCGGCACGCGCAGCGTGCATCGCGGCGAGACGGTCAAGGCCTTCGTCGTGCTGGATCCGGCGTACCCCGACGGCGTGACGCCCGACGACGTGGTGGCATGGGCGCGCGATCATATGGCGTCCTACAAGGTGCCGCGCATCGTCGAATTCGTCGAGTCGCTGCCGAAATCCGGGTCGGGAAAGATCATGTGGCGCGAGTTGCAGGAAAGGGAAGAGGCGGCGGCTGCCGCTGCCGCTCAAGGAGACGCAGTGGCATGACGTGCGTGCGATGCGTCAATCCGTGCCTGGTCACGCGGGTTGCATGCTTCGCGCGTTGCACTGAATGAAGCAGCCACGAGGGAATTTCCTCGTGTGCCGCGTCGATTTTATGTTTGTCATATTGACCTACCGTTGTTGATGTGAACGACTTGTCGGGTGGCTCGGTTGGCTGTGTCGCGCGACCGGGGCCGTCACTTCTTATCGAATGGTTCTCCACGCGGGAACCGGGCATGGTGTGCGGAGAAAGAGAATGAGGAACGATTCATACAAGGTCATGCGCTTCACGGCGTGGAGCGCGATCGTCGGCGGCCTGCTGGCCTACGCGAACGTGGGGCTGGTGTCGATGGTGGCCGGCACGGATACCGGCATGTTGTTGCACGGCGCGACGATGCTGAGCCTGCCGTCCGAAACACGCGACCTGTTTCGCTTGTCGATGCTGGCCGACGTGTTCGGGTTCTATCTCGCGGTGCTCGTGATCGGCGGGTACTTCGTGCATACCTTCAAGGATGAACTCGGCGCGCTCGGCACCATGATCGCGTTCGGGATCGGCGCGTACGCGGTGCTCGGCATCACCGGAGCGGCACTCCAGCTGTCGGTGCTCGATCCGCTGGCGCACATGTATGCGGGCGGAGACGACGCAACGCGGGCCGCTGCGGCCGCCGCGTGGGCGACGGTCGCCAACGGCACGCAAAGCGGGCTGTGGTGGGCCGAAGGCCCGCTGGTGTTCTTCTGGGCGCCGATCGTCGCCAATCATCTGAAGAAGGCCGGCTGGCGAGGGGCGTTCCTGTTGAAGATCGTTGCCTGGTTTTTCGCGATCATCTTCGTTTCCGGATTCTTTCCGGAATTCGAAGCCGTGACGGGGGCGGGCGAGATCGTCGTCGTGCTCCTGCTGCCGTTGTGGATGATGGGGTTCGGCTGGCAGTTGCTGCGTCGTGCCGGCCGGCATGTGAAAGCGGGGGCGATGGTTGCCGGGTAAGGGCGCGACCGGAGCGATGCCGGGGGGCGTGGCCAGGCATCATCGGGAGGGGCACGACATCACCGGGCGTGTACGCCCCCTCGTGTCGAAACCACCCGCTCCCATAACCGGCTCCCTTCACACCCTCCCATGAACGGCTCCCATCGCTGATTCCTAAGGCAGGAATCGCCAACGCATACAACCCGTGAACCCGGAAGCCGGCCTGTCAGGCCGTGACCGAGGTGGCGTCAGCGCGTACCTTCGCTGCCCGCAGATGCTGATCGCGATCAGCCAGCCAGTCTTTCCGCTCGCCGCGCCAGCCCACCGCGTGAATCCGATCCATCTGGCGTGCGGCGACGGTCGCCGCGCAGGCCAGGCCGGAGAGCGGGATATCGAGCAGGCGCCAGTGGCCGGCATGCGGCGTATCGACCTCGCGGAATGCCCCCGCGAGTGGCGGCAGCGAATCGAGCGTGGCGCCGTGTCCGTTCCCGCACGCATTCGAGATGCTGTCCAGCCGCAGCTGGTCGCGCGATACGGGATCGGCGAGCGCGCTGGTCTGCGCCATGCCCAGCCCGATCGGGCCACGGGCGATCGCGATGACGATCCAGATCCCGGCATGGCCGACCACGACGTCGAGCCCGTCCAGCAGGTCGCAGCCCGCGACCGCGATATGGTCGGCATCGCGGTCGATCAGCGTCAGCTCGTCGGCCGCGCGGCCGGCCAGCGTTCCCAGGATCGCGCGCAGCGCCGACCGGCCGATTGCGAAGCGGCGGCCGTGCACGCGGTTCGGATGCGTGCGGGCACGCCGCAGTTCCGCCTTCGACAGGTAGAGATGGCCGCGCTCGCTGGTGACGAGCTGCCATTCGCCGCGCAGTCGCCACAACAGGATTTCGCCGGGATCGGGGAGCCGCGACGGACATGACGCAAGCGTGTGCGAGCCCGTGATCGTCAGGGTGGGATAGCGCATGCCGGCCCTCGTGTCGGTGGTGAATGCAACGTGGCGTGGCGCACCGGCCGCGTCATGCCTGTTGTCCGGCCGGTCGTGCATCGTTCCCCGACGGCTGTCGCGTGAGCCGCGCGGCGAGCGAGACGGCCTGCCCGAACGACGCCACCGCGTGATGCGGTATCCCGAATGCCTTGACGGCGACTTCGCCTTGCGCGGTCACTTCCGCGCGACGGTCGGGATCGGGTTCGACGCTGACGAGCGCCTTGCAGACGGCGCCCAGCGCCTCCTTGTTCTGCTTGAGCCAGACCGCGCGATGCTTGCGGTCGTCGTGGCTCTCGTCGGTATCGAGCTCGACGTAGACGATCACGAACGGCTCGCCGTGGCGCATCAGCGTATCGATCTCGCCTTCCCAGCGGGGCGCGTAGCCCGGCGTCGCATGTTCGGCGCGAAACACGCAAACCGGAAAGAGTTGGATGTCGTGTAACGCGAAATCATTCGGATTGAGAGCGGGCATCGAGATTTCTCCGGTGGATGAGCGACGCCGAAGCGTCGGGGGGGCCGTAGGCGGCATTCAATGCGCGCTCGCTTGCGGCGCGCCAGCCTGCGCGATCGGCGGCGCGTCGCGCCAGCCGACGCCGAGCGACTTGTAGAGCGCGATCGCGCCTTGCACCTGCGCGAGCCGGCTGAGTGCGAGCGCATCGCGTGCGCGGTACGTCGCGCGCTGTGCGGTGAGGACCGACAGGTATTCGCCGAGGCCGTTGCGGTACAGCCGCGTCGCGCGCGATTGCGCATCCTGGCTGCTGTCGACCGCCGCGGCGAGCATGACCTGCTGGTCGCGCGCGGCGCCGATCGCCACCAGCGCGTCCTCGACATCGCGAAACGCGCTGCGGATGCGCTGCTCGTATGCCAGCCGGGCGGCTTCGGCCGCCGCGCGTGCGGCGTCGACACCGGCTTTCGCGCGGCCGCCGTCGTACAGCGTCTGCGTGA
>NZ_JAAGPB010000650.1:0-3858 GCF_017104585.1 Burkholderia sp. Ac-20392 | reverse complement strand
CTTCGCGACGATGATCCACGGCGCGATCACGCCGGCCGTCGCGCGCTACACGCGGCAGATCACGCTCGCGTGGACGCTGTTCTTCGTCGCGATCGCCGCCGTGTCGACGCTGCTGTTCGCGACCGCGCCGATCGTCACGTGGTCGACCTTCGCGAACTACCTGTCGCTGCCGCTCGTCGCGGTGATGTTCGCCGCCGAGCATGCATGCCGGCGCTTCGCACTGCCGGATGAACCGCGACCGCGCATGGTCGATGCGGTGCGCGCGTATCGCGCGACGACCCACGCCTCGCAGCCGTCACGATGAATTCACGGCCGGCGCGGCGCCGCCATGCGGCGCGCCGGCCTTCGCTCCCGTTTTGACCGATTTATGCCGACTCACCCGCTGGTTTTTCATTCGTCGCCGGACCAGACGATCGCCTGGCGCGACGGCGCGCCCGTCACCGTGCGCGCATTCGTCGCCGACGTCGCGCGCGTGGCCGCCGCGCTGCCCGCCGGCGGCCACGTGTTCAACGTCTGCCGCGACCGCTACCGCTTCGCGGTCAGCCTGTGCGCGGCGCTCGTCGCCGGCAAGATCAGCCTGCTGCCGTCGACGCACACGCCGGAAATGGTCCGCCAGCTCGCATCGTTCGCGCCCGACGCGTTCTGCCTGCACGACGCGCCCGACTGCGCGATCGACCTGCCGCGCTTCGCGTATCCCGATGCCGCCCCCGGCGAGCTCGCGAGCGATGCACCGCTCACCGTCCCGCAGATCGATGCAGCGCGGATCATGGCCTACGTGTTCACGTCCGGCTCGACCGGCGCGCCGGTGCCGCACCGCAAGACCTGGGGCTTCCTGGTCGGCTGCGTGCGCGCGGCGGCCGATCGCCTCGGGCTGCTCGACGGGCGTGCGGCCACGCTGATCGGCACGGTGCCCGCGCAGCACATGTACGGCTTCGAGTCGACGGTGCTGCTCGCGCTGATCGGCGGCCTCGCGTTCAGCAACCGCCAGCCGTTCTACCCGGTCGACATTCGCGACGAACTCGACGCGATCCCGCAACCGCGCGTGCTCGTCACGTCGCCGATCCACCTGCGTGCGCTGCTGGCGGCCGGCCATGCGCTGCCGCCCGCCGCGCTCGTGCTGTCGGCCACCGCGCCGCTGTCGGAAAAGCTCGCGTGCGAAGCCGAGGCCGCGCTCGACGCGCCGCTCGTCGAAATCTACGGCAGCACCGAGACCGGCCAGATCGCCACGCGCCGCACGTCGCAAGGCGCGACCTGGGCGTTGTTCCCCGGCATCCGGCTCGACGCGCGCGACGAACCGGAGAGCGACGACGGCGAGCCGACGATCTGGGTATCGGGCGGGCACGTCGAGGCGCCCGTGCCGATGGGCGATGCGCTCGAACTGCTCGGCGACGGTCGGTTCCTGCTGCACGGCCGCAAGGCCGACCTCGTCAACATCGCCGGCAAGCGCACGTCGCTCGCGTACCTGAACCATCAGCTCAATGCGATTCCGCAGGTGATCGACGGCGTGTTCTTCATGCCCGACGAAACCGCGCCCACACACGCCGATGCGGGCCTCGAGCCGGTCACGCGTCTCGTCGCGCTGGTCGTCGCACCGACGCTCGCGGCAGCCGACCTGCAGCGCGCGCTGCGCGAACGAATCGATCCTGCGTTCATGCCGCGCCCGCTCGTGTTCGTCGACGCGCTGCCGCGCAACGAAACGGGCAAGCTGCCGCGCGACGTGCTCGCCGCGCTCGTTGCGCAACATGCGCGCACTTCAGCGACACCGACGCCCGTACGCGACGCGGCCGGCACACCCGCGCCTGCGCCTGCGCTCGGGTTCACGATCCCCGCCGATCATCCGGCACTGCCCGGCCACTTCCCCGGCCATCCGGTCGTGCCGGGCGTCGTGCTGCTCGATCACGCGATCCAGGCGATCGGCACGGCGCTGAACCGCCCGCTGCACACGTGGCGCCTCAGGTCCGCGAAATTCCTGAGCCCGGTCGCCCCCGGCGAACCGCTCGATCTCGCGTACGACGCCGCAGCCAGCGGCACGATCCGCTTCACGCTGCGCGCCGGGGCGCGCGAAGTCGCGAGCGGCGTGCTGTCCGCGCCGCCGGCCGCGCAGGATGGTGCGCAGCCATGAAGCGCACCGCGTGGGCCGAACGCCAGGAGCGCAGCAATGCGGGCTTGCTGCGCACGATGACGTGGATCTCGCTGCGCTTCGGCCGGCAGCGCGCGCGTGTCGTGCTGCATCTGATCGCAACGTATTTCGTGTTGTTCTCGCCGGTCGCGTGTGCGGCGTCGCGCGACTACCTGCGCCGCGTGCTCGGCCGCCCCGCGCGCTGGCGCGACGTGTACCGGCACGTGTTCACGTTCGCGGCGACGATCCACGACCGCATCTACCTGATGAACGGACGCTTCGACCTGTTCGACATCCGGCTGCACGGCGAAACGCTCGTCGACGACGCGCTCGCCGGCGGACGCGGCGCGTTCCTGATGGGCGCGCACCTCGGCAGCTTCGAGGTCGTGCGCGCGATCGGCCGCACGCACCCGGACCTGCGCGTGGTCGTCACGATGTACGAGAAGAACGCGCGCAAGATCAACGCGACGCTCGCCGCGGTGAATCCCGCCGCGCAGCCGGAAGTGATTCCGCTCGGGCAGGTCGACTCGATGCTGAAGGTACGCGAGCGCCTCGACGCGAACTGCATGGTCGGCATGCTCGCCGACCGCACGCTGCTCGACGACGCGGCCGCGTCGCTGCGGCGGCTGCCGCTGCTCGGCGCGCCGGCCGCGTTCCCGCTCGGGCCGCTCTACATGGCCGCGATGTTGAAGCGGCCGGTGATCTTCATGACGGGCCTCTATCGCGACGGCAACCGCTACGATGTGCACTTCGAGACGCTCGCCGATTTCTCCGACGTGCGGCGCGACGCACGCGCGGCGGCCGTCGACGCGGCGCTCGCGCGCTACGTCGCGCTGCTCGACAAGTACTGCCGCGCGGCACCGTACAACTGGTTCAACTATTTCGATTTCTGGCAAGGCGGCGATGCCGCGACCGTAACCGCACGCAGCGATGCGGCGCGCGCCGGTGCCGGCCTGTCCGCCACGAGGGATTCCGACGCATGACCGCCGTTCGCCGCCGCCTGCCCACGCTCCCGTCCGCGCTGCGTCACGCCGTCCGCACGCTGGCCGTCGCCGTCGCGGCAACCGCCAGCGCGATCGCGCTGGCTGCCGCGCCCGTGCAGGCGGCCGACGCGGTGCCCGCGTGGACGCTCGACCGGCTGATGTCGACGCTCGCGCAGCACAAGTCGGGACGAGCGACGTTCACCGAGACGAAATACCTGTCGATCGCGACGCAGCCGGTCGAATCGTCCGGCGAACTCGTGTTCGTCGCGCCCGACCATCTCGAGAAGCACACGCTGAGCCCGAAGCCGGAACACCTCGTCGTCGACGGCGGCATGCTCACCGTCGAGCGCAACAACCGCAAATACACGCTCGCGCTCGCACGCTATCCGGAACTCGGCGCGTTCATCGACAGCATCCGCGCGACGCTCGCCGGCAACCGCTTCGCGCTCGAGCAGGTGTACAAGGTCGCGCTCGCCGGGCGCGGCGACGACTGGACGCTGACGCTCACGCCGCTCGACTCGCGGATGCTGAAGGTCGTCAGCACGATCACGCTCGACGGCACGCGCGACGTGTTGCGCAGCGTCGCGATCCGGCAGGCCGACGGCGACCGTTCGGTGATGCGCCTGCAACCCGTTCCGGCGAACCCGAACTGATGGACGATCGCACCCGGCCCCCGTCGTCACCGGTCGCGCGCCGCCCGCACGCGCTGCGGCAGCGCGCGGTGCTCGTGTGGCTGCTCGCGCTCATCGCGTGCGA
>NZ_JAAGPB010000649.1:0-4045 GCF_017104585.1 Burkholderia sp. Ac-20392 | reverse complement strand
GTCGAACAACCGGATCCATGCGCCGTTCGGCGCGGCGGGCGGCGAGGCCGGCGCGCTCGGCCGCAACACGATCGAGCGCGCGGACGGCACGGTCGAGGCGCTCGACCATATCGGCCGCGCGCAGATGGCGCCGGGCGACGTGTTCGTCGTCGAAACGCCGGGCGGCGGCGGATACGGCGCGGCGGGCTGACCCGTGCAACCGGCGCCGGCGCCCCACGCCGGGGCTCGAACGGCATTGCAACGGACTGTGGAATAAAGTCGCGCATTAACGCACGAAAGGAATCAAAGTCGACGGAAAGTCGGGTCGCCGGACGGCGATCCGACCCTGTCGTCACGGTCGTGTCACAGCGCTTTCCCCGAATGCTGGAATCTGCCGCAAACGCCCGCCTGGCGGGGCGATCAGCCCGACTCGCCACCCCCGTTGCGCACCGCCGCAACCGCAATTGAGCGAGCTGCCAATCATGAAAAATCCGGCTTGCCAATCGAGTCCCAATTCCTTGACACTCTGCTCTAAATGTGAGTGCCAATCCTGATCGTCATTTGATAAGATGGCTCTCATCATTCGTTAGGCAGCACCTGCGCGCATCATGCGCGAACGCCGGGTCGCATTAGCTGGAAACAAGTACGGGACGAGGCCCATCATCACGGCAATCACGGTCGCCTTGCCGGGCGCGCACGACGCGCGGCCCGGAACGGCGGTCGGCCGGCTCGCCTCCGTCTACACTGTGCGTTTTTTCTGGATCGGGGCGTCTCCATGGATGACGAAAACGATAGCGCGGTGCTTGAAGCGCACGTCGGTACGCGCAGCCCCTGCTGGCGTCTCGGCAGCGACAGCAATGCACTCGAACTGGCGGCCGTCCGCGGCCTGACCAACGTCGCCGTCGCGCTGACGGGCGAACAGGCCGCGCACATCCGCGCGCTGACCGGCGTCACGTCGCACCTCGTGCTCGACATCACGCTGTTCGGCGAACCGGTTCGCCTCCATCTCGTCGGCCGGAAGGTCGACACGACCAACTGGGCCGGCACGGCGTCCGCCTATTCCGATGCCGAATCCGTCGCGGGCGATCTCGCTCACGGGCTCGCGTTCGCCGAGCAGGTCGTGTCCGAAGTGAATTCGCTCGTCGTGATTCTCGACCGCAACGGGATGGTGCAGCGCTTCAACCGCCTGTGCGAGGAAGTGACGGGCAAGCGCGAGGTCGACGTGATCGGCCGCAGCGCGTTCGAGCTGTTCATGACGCCCGAGCAGGGCGCGCAGTCGCGCAGCAACATCACGGGCTTTTTCGCGAGCAACCACTCGTTCGCGGTCGAGCGCTACATCAACACGGTCAACGGGCCGCGGCTGTTCCAGTTCCGCAACAAGTTCGTGCAGAGCGGCAGCGGCGTCGACGAGCAATTCCTGATCTGCTCGGGCATCGACATTACCGAGGAGCGCAGCGCGCAGCAGCGGCTCAGCGAACTCGCGAACACCGACGTGCTGACCGGCCTGCCGAACCGGCATGCGATCAGCGAGCGCATCCACGCGGCGATCGCGGCCGAGACGGCCGCGACGCGCGGGCAGGTCGGCATCCTGTTCCTCGATCTCGACAACTTCAAGCGCGTCAACGATCACTACGGGCACATCACCGGCGACCGGCTGCTGCAGGACGTGTCGGCGATCATCAGCGGCTGCCTGCCGTCCGGCGCGACGCTCGCGCGGCTCGGCGGCGACGAATTCCTCGTGCTGTTCGAGCACGGCACGCGGCCGCTGCTCGAAGCGACCGCGCAGATCATTCTCGAACGGCTGCGCACGCCGATTCATCTCGGGCTGATGGAGGTCTACACGAGCTGCTCGATCGGCATCGCGATGCATCCGCAGCACGGCGATTCGCTCGAGACGCTGATCCGCAGCGCCGATACGGCGATGTACGTCGCGAAGGAAGAGGGCAAGCATACGTATCGCGTGTTCTCGCTGGAGATGAACCAGAAGGTCGCGAAGTACATGTGGCTCGACACGAACCTGCGCAAGGCGCTCGAAGAGGAGCAGTTCGTGCTGCACTACCAGCCGGTCGTCGATATCGCGACCGGCGACGTGCACGGGGTCGAGGCGCTGGTCCGCTGGCAGTCGCCCGATCGCGGGCTCGTCGCGCCGGTCGAGTTCATCCGCTTCGCGGAGGAGTCGGGCCTGATCGCGCCGCTCGGGCGCTGGGTGATGCGTACCGCGGCCGCGCAGGCCGCCGCATGGAAGGCGAAGGGGCTCGGCATCCGGATCGCGGTGAACGTGTCCGCGCGGCAGTTGCAGGACATGAACATCGTGCACCAGATGGCGTCGATCCTCGACGCCGCGGGGCTCAAGCCCGGCCTGCTCGACATCGAGCTGACCGAAAGCTGCTTCATCGAGGACGAGGACGCGGCCAACGGGCTGATGCGGCAGTTCCGCCAGCTCGGCGCGGAGATCCATCTCGACGATTTCGGCACCGGCTATTCGTCGCTGTCGCAGTTGTCGCGCCTGCCGCTCGACGCGATCAAGCTCGACCGCAGCTTCATCACGGGCATCGACCGCAATCCGCGCTCGCAGGCACTGGTGCGCTCGGTCGTGTCGCTCGCGAAGGCGCTGAATTTCGCGGTGGTCGCCGAAGGCGTCGAAACGCATGCGGAAGCCGAATTCCTCAAGCAGCTCGACGTCGATCATGCGCAGGGCTACTACTTCGCCCGCCCGATGCCGGCCCAGGCGTTCGAGGCGTGGCTCGCGGAGACGAGAAAGCTCAGGCTGATCGCCTGAGCTTCGTTCCCGAGCGGGCGCCGCCGGCCCGCGGCGGCGCCCGTCGCATTACACCGTGCGCAGCTTCGACACGCGCCGGTTCTGCAGCATCACGAGGCGTTCCATGTACGCGAGATCCTTCGGCTCGATCGTGAACGCCGCATGCACCCACGCTTCCGTGATGTCCATCAGCTCGGAGCGCGTGAGCTGAAACACCCGCTCGCGCGCGCGCAGCATCGCGCGCACGCCATTCAGCTTCGGCTTCATCACGTCGATGAAGGTGCGCGTCGCGAGATACGCGTCGCCCGCGTCGAACGTCTGGTCGATCAGGCCGCGATCCTCGTACCACTCGGCTGCGTGCGCTTCACCGGTCGAGATCAGTTGCTCCGCAACGCCCCGATCGGCCTTGCGCGTGACGAGCGAATAGCCGCCCATGCCCGGGAACAGGTTGAACGCGATCTCGGGGAACCCGAGCTTCACGCCCTTCTGCGCGAGCATGTAGTGATGCGCGAGCGCGGCCTCGAACCCGCCGCCGAGCGCGCTGCCCTCGACCATCGCGATCGAGATCGCCCCGGTGCCGAAGCCCGTGTAGATCTCGTACACGCCGTCGATGCACGAGCGCGCATAGGCCATCAGCAGGTCGCGCTTGCCGCTGCGGATCGCGTCGACGAAAAAGCTCAGGTCGCCGCCGACGTTGAACAGCTCGGGGACGAGCGAACCCGTCACCCAGAAGTCGAACGGCAGGCCCGAGTCGCGTGCGACGCGTGCGAGATGGATGATGTCGGTAACGAGTTGCTGGTTGAAGCACGGCCGCGGCTCCGATCGCAGCATCATCCACATGACATTACGGCCCTCTTCGTAAAAGGCAGTCAGTTGCGTGAGTTCGCCGGCTTCATAAAACGGGCGGCACGCGGGATGGGATTGGAGTTGCATGGTATGTCCTCGTGAGATGTGGTTTTCGAAGACCGTCGCGCCCGGTGCCGAGCGGGAGGCGAGTGACCCGCAGGGCGCCGGGCGCGAGGCATCGCCATTGTTGCGCGCGCACAAAAGACGAATTGCGAGGAACCACGCACGATCGGGACGCGGGCGCCGGTCGCATCGGTGCCGAGGGGGAAGGCGGCGGCGAGCACGGCGGGTCGGGTTCGGGCGGCGGCGGCCGATGCGCGGTGGGAGCGGGGGAGGAAATCGATGCGGCCGGCCGCGAGTTCGTCGACGGAGATCTTCCGGTCCGAATGCACGACGCGGATCCGCAACTGTGGTGCGACGTGCTGGATGCGTGCGAGAAATGCCGGCAGCACGGCGAAGGCC
>NZ_JAAGPB010000648.1:0-236 GCF_017104585.1 Burkholderia sp. Ac-20392 | reverse complement strand
ATTGTAGCAGCAAACACACTCGTGAACGCACACGAAGAAGACACGATCGGGTGAAAGTATAGACAAAAATAACAACAGACGTCAGTACACAGTGAATATATAATAGACAGCAATCAACATACACAACGTGGTGGTTGTGAGTTACAATAGTAAGGGCACTATCACATGTGGTGTATATACAAATTGTATTAAGTGAAGAGACATCTACATATAATTTGTTTTTTTTTTTTTTTACT
>NZ_JAAGPB010000647.1:0-3844 GCF_017104585.1 Burkholderia sp. Ac-20392 | reverse complement strand
TTGATCAGCCGCTCGATGTCGCGCAGCAACTGCTTTTCGTCGACGCACACGAGCGACACGGCTTCACCGGTCGCGCCCGCGCGGCCCGTGCGGCCGATCCGGTGCACGTAGTCTTCCGGCACGTTCGGCAGGTCGAAGTTGACGACGTGCGGCAGTTGGTCGATGTCGATCCCGCGCGCGGCGATATCGGTCGCGACGAGCACCTGCAGCGTGCTGTTCTTGAACTCCGCCAGCGCGCGCGTGCGGGCCGACTGGCTCTTGTTGCCGTGGATTGCCATCGCGCTGATGCCGTCCTTCGTCAGCTGCTCGGCAAGCCGGTTCGCACCGTGCTTCGTGCGCGTGAACACGAGCACCTGGAACCAGTTGTGTTCGCGAATCAGGTGCGTGAGCAGTTCGCGCTTGCGGTCGCGGTCGACCGGATGGATCTTCTGCGCGACGCTTTCGGCGGTCGTGTTGCGGCGTGCGACCTCGATCAGCGCGGGCGAGTCGAGCAGGCTGTCGGCGAGCGCCTTGATCTCGTCGGAGAACGTGGCCGAGAACAGCAGGTTCTGGCGCTGCGGCGGCAGCTTCGCGAGCACGCGCTTGATGTCGTGGATGAAGCCCATGTCGAGCATCCGGTCGGCTTCGTCGAGCACGAGGATGTCGAGGTTCGACAGGTCGATCGTCTTCTGCTGCATGTGATCGAGCAGGCGGCCCGGCGTCGCGACGACGATGTCGACGCCGCGCTTGAGCGCATCGATCTGCGGATTGATGCTGACGCCGCCGAACATCACGGTCGAGCGCAGCTTCAGGTACTTGCTGTACGCACGCACGCTTTCCTCGACCTGGGCGGCGAGTTCGCGCGTCGGCGTGAGGATCAGCGCACGCACCGCGCGCTTCGCACCGCGATGCTCCGCGTAGAACGTATGCAGGCGTTGCAGGATCGGCAGCGTGAAGCCGGCGGTCTTGCCGGTGCCCGTCTGCGCGCCGGCGAGCAGATCGCCGCCGCCGAGGACGGCCGGGATCGCCTGCTGCTGGATCGGAGTCGGCGACGTGTAGCCGAGCTCGTTGACCGCCTTGACCAGCGGTTCGGCCAAGCCGAGAGATTCGAAAGACATAGATACCACTCTTCAGTTTTATGATCGGCGACGTCTCGCGCGGCCCGCGCGGGAGGTGACATCGCAAAATGCAAAATGCAAAATGCAAAAGGGCGCGGCCGCGGTTTCCCGCAGCCGCGCCCCGTTTGTGTCAGCCGCTTCTTAGTCGAGCGGCGCGGAACGCAGGTCGCTCACCTGTTGCGGCGAGATCGGCGTACCGTTGTTGCCCCACGACATCCGGATATACGTGACGACCGCCGCCACTTCCTGGTTCGACAGCGACTGTGCGAACGGCGGCATCCCGTAAGGACGCGGATTCTTGAACGTGCTCGGCGGATAGCCACCGTTCAGCACCATGCGGATCGGGTTGACTGCCGATTCCATCATGATCGAGTGGTTGCCCGCGAGCGGCGGATACGACGGCGGCTTGCCTGCGCCGTTTTCGGCGTGGCAGGTCGCGCAGTTGTCCGCGTAGATCTTCTTGCCCTGGTCGAACAGCGCGTTGCCGAACTGCTTCGACGGCTCGTACTGCATGTTCTTCGGCGCTTCAGCCTTCTGCGGGATCGACTTCAGGTACGTCGACATCGCGCGCGTATCTTCGTCGGTCATGTACTGCAGGCTGTTGTGCACGACGTCGGCCATCGGGCCGAACACCGCGCCCTTGTTCGATACGCCGGCCTGCAGCAGGTCGGACAGCTCCTGCACATGCCAGTCGCCGAGGCCGAGTTCCTTGTCGTTCGTCAGCGACGGCGCATACCAGTTCTGCAGCGGGATCAGGCCGCCGGCGAACGCCGAGCCCGTCACCGGGCCGCCCATCATGTTGATCGACGTGTGGCACATCGAGCAGTGGCCGAGGCCTTCGACGAGGTACGCGCCGCGGTTCCATTCGACCGACTTGGTCGGATCCGGCTTGTACTCGCCTTCCTTGAAGAACAGCGTGCGCCAGCCGATCAGCAGGTTGCGGTTGTTGAACGGGAACTTCAGTTCATGCGGACGGCTCGGCACCGACACCGGCGCGACCGAGCGCAGGTACGCGTAGATCGCGTCCGAATCCGAGCGCGTGACCTTCGTGTAGCTCGCGAACGGGAAGCCCGGGTACAGCAGGCTGCCGTCCTTCGAACGGCCGGTGTGCATCGCGCGGTAGAAGTCGTCCGACGTCCACTTGCCGATGCCATCCTTGTCGTCCGGCGTGATGTTCGGCGTGTACATCGTGCCGAACGGCGTCGCCATCGGCAGGCCGCCCGCGAACGACTTGCCGCCGCGCACGGTGTGGCACGCGATACAGTCGCCGACGCGCGCGAGGTACTCGCCCTTCTTGATCAGCGCGGCCTGGTCGGCCGGCGTGGCCGCGACGGCGGAGGCGCCGTGCAGCGTGTCGTTGCCCGGCCACAGGACCGGCACGAGGGCGGCAGCCGCGACGATCGCGACGGCCGAGAGTGCAAACAGGGACTTGCGTTTCATTGTGTCTGTCTCCCTTGCCTTATTGCGGTTCGCTGCCGCAGGCGAGCGGAGTCTTCATCGAACGCGCCGGAGCCGGCACGGGGTTGGCGGGCGCCGGTTGCGCGGCGAGCCATGCGGTCACGGCCGTCACGTCTTCGTCGGAAAGCTTCGAAGCGACGTCATGCATGCAATCGGGCGCCTTCGCGTGGCGGTTGCCCGAGCGCCATGCACCGATCTGCGCGCTCAGGTAATCGGCGTGCAGGCCGACCAGGCCCGGGATCGCCGGCTGCATGCCGGTCAGCGTCGCGCCGTGGCAGGCCACGCAGGCCGGCAGCTTGCGGGACGGGTCGCCTTGCGTGACGAGCTGCTTGCCGCGCGCGAGCGTCGCGGCCGGCAGCGTCGGCTTCGCCGGCGCCGGGTACGGCGGGCGTTCGGCCGAGAAGTGCTCGGCCATCTCGCGCAGATAGTCGTCGTTCAGGTACGTCAGCAGGTAGTTCATCGGCGGGTACTTGCGCCGGCCGTCACGGAAGTTGACGAGCTGGTTGTACAGGTACTCGGCCGGCTTGCCGGCAAGACGCGGGAAGTAGTCGTTGTCCGTGCCCTGGCCATGGACGCCATGGCAGGCCGTACAGCCGCGCACGCGCTCGGCCATGGTATCGGGTGCCTTGAGCGGCGCCTGCTGGGCGTGCGCTTGCTCCGTGGGCTTGGTCTGCGCTTGGGCAGCGCTCATAAGGCCCGCGCTGCCGAACATCAGAACGGCGAGCAGCGGACGGAAGAGGCGTCTTGAAGACACACGAGACTCCATGTTTATTCGACGGGGACCTGTTGTCCGGGCTACGATCGGCTCGGCGCATGACGGCAAGGCAGCCGGGCTGCTGCGACGCGGCATTCTATCATCGATGGGTAATGACGGCTATTTGGCAAAAGGACGTCGGTTCCTGTCCGTTTGCGACTTGCGACAATTTGACGCGCATTGCGACGCGTCGGTGTGAACCGGCGTGCGTTTTCCCCATCGAAGACCGTACACTCGCGGGTCGCGCGGCGCCGCCTCCGCCGCAGGTCCAGTCATTTCTCCCGTTTCCGGATTCATCGATGACGTTTTCTACCGTGCCGTTGCCTTTCTCACGCTGTCCGTCCCGTTGCCGTCGCTCCGTCGGCCTGCCGTTTTCGGGAGGGTGTGCGCGATGAAGTTCGACAGCTTGTGGATCGGTCAGGTCGCGCTCGCGGCGCTGATGGACGCGGCGTTCGCGATGGCGGTCGGCTCGGCGCTGCTCAAGGCATGGCTCGGCAAGGACGGCGCCCGTCCGGTCGTCGCGCCGTCGCATCCG
>NZ_JAAGPB010000646.1:0-4034 GCF_017104585.1 Burkholderia sp. Ac-20392 | reverse complement strand
GCGAACCCGGCCGCACCTGCGCCGGCCGCGCAGCCCAACCGCTCGCGCTGGCTCGGGCCGATCGCCGGTCTTGCGGCCGGTCTCGGCATCGCGGCGCTGCTGTCGCATTTCGGCCTGGGCGGCGCATTCGCAAGCATGATGGCGAACGTCATCGTGATCGCGCTGCTCGCGGCGGTCGGCATCTGGCTGATCCGCAAGTTCATGAACCGCCGTCGTCCGCAGGAGCCGGCGTATTCGGTCGGCGGCTCGGCGTCGTCGTCGGGCGGTTATTCGCAAAGCCCGTCGTTCCAGCAGGGCGGCACCGGCAGCAACTATGCGGGTAGCGGCAGCAGCTACGCGAACGAAGCGCAAGGCGTGTTTGGCGGCGGTGCCGCGGCCACCGGCGCGGCAGCGGCTGCTGCGGCAGCACCGCTGCAGGTGCCGGCCGGTTTCGACACCGAAGCGTTCCTGCGCAGCTCGAAGGTCTATTTCGTGCGCCTGCAGGCCGCGTGGGATCAGGGCAATCTGGCCGACATCCGCGAGTTCACGACGCCCGAAATGTTCGCCGAGATCAAGATCGACCTCGATTCGCGCGGCAACGAGTCGAACCAGACCGACGTCGTGCAGCTCGACGCGGAACTGGTCGCGATCGAGGATCGCGGCATCGAGCAGTCGGCGAGCGTGCGCTTCCACGGCCTGATCCGCGAATCGGCGAATGCGTCGGCCGCGCCGTTCGACGAGGTGTGGAACCTGTCGAAGTCGGGCAGTCAGGGCTGGCTGCTCGCGGGCATCCAGCAGATCAACACGCACTGAGCGTGACCGGCGGCCCGCGCCGCCGGCACCCGGGCAACGGCCGCCGCACTGCGACCGCTTGCCGCCCGGGTGTGCGGTCAGGCACGGTCTGCCGACGATCCGACGTTACAATAGAAACCCGCGTGGGCGCCCGGCCTGCGCGGGTTTTTTCTTTCCCAGCCCGATGACCTTTGCCGCCAAGCCTTTTGCTGCTGCTGTCAATCACCTGCTCGCCCGCGAATCGTGGGCGCGCGACCGCCTGATTCCGTATGCGGGCAAGACTGCCCGGATCGACGTGCCCCCGGTTACGCTCACGCTGCTGGTGCAGCCCGACGGCTATCTGTCGGCCGTCGACGCGCACGATGCGCAACAGGTCGACGTATCGATCGCGCTTGCCGGCGATACCGTTGCCGCATTCCTGCAAGGCGGCCAGGCGGCCGTGATGAAGCACGTGAAGATCGAGGGCGACGCGGAGTTCGCGACGCAGATCGCGAAGCTGGCCGAGCACCTGCGCTGGGAACCTGAAGAAGATCTCGCGAAGCTGGTCGGCGACGCGGCGGCATTCCGGATCGCGACGGTCGTGCGCGATGCCGGCGCGCGCGCGCGACGCACCGGCCGCAACGTGCTCGATTCCGTCGCCGAATACTGGCTCGACGAGAACCCGCAAGTCGTCCGGCGCGCGTCGCTCGGCGGCTTCGACGCCGAACTGGCGCGCGCACGCGATGCGCTCGCGCGGGTCGAAAAGCGGGTCGAGCGACTCGAACAAAAAATCGGCGCGAGCACGGGTTCCGGCCCGCGCGGCGCGCACTGAGGGGCCGCAGGGCATGCGCATTTTCCGTTTCATCAAGATTGTCTACACCGTCATCCGCTTTGGTCTCGACGAAGTGATGCTGTCCCGGATCGACGACCGGCGCGTGAAGCTGCTGCTGCGGATCACGACGATCGGCCGCCGCTATTCCGATCCGCCTGCCGTGCGGCTGCGCCGCGCGCTCGAAAGTCTCGGCCCGATCTTCGTGAAGTTCGGCCAGGTGCTGTCCACGCGCCGCGACCTGCTGTCGGTCGATTTCGCGAACGAGCTCGCGAAGCTGCAGGACCAGGTGCCGCCGTTCGATTCGGCGGTCGCGATCGGGATCATCGAGAAGTCGCTCGGTGCGCCGGTCGACGAGCTGTTCGACGAATTCGAGCGCGAGCCGATCGCGAGCGCGTCGATCGCGCAGGTGCATTTCGCGAAGCTGAAGCAGGGCCAGCACGCGGGCAAGGCCGTCGCCGTCAAGGTGCTGCGCCCGAACATGCTGTCCGTGATCGATTCCGACCTCGCGCTGATGCGCGACATCGCGATCTGGACCGAACGCATGTGGGCCGACGGCCGGCGCCTGAAGCCGCGCGAGGTCGTCGCCGAATTCGACAAGTACCTGCACGACGAGCTCGACCTGATGCGCGAGGCCGCCAACGGCAGCCAGCTGCGCCGCAACTTCGCGGGCCTTGACCTGCTGCTCGTGCCCGAAATGTTCTGGGATTTCTCGACGTCGCAGGTGCTCGTGATGGAGCGCATGACCGGCGTGCCGATCAGCCAGGTCGAGACGCTGCGTTCGGCCGGCGTCGACATCAAGAAGCTCGCGCGTGAAGGCGTCGAGATCTTCTTCACGCAGGTGTTCCGCGACGGCTTCTTCCACGCGGACATGCACCCGGGCAACATCCAGGTGAGCCTCGATCCGAACACGTTCGGCCGCTACGTCGCGCTCGATTTCGGGATCGTCGGCGCGCTGTCCGATTTCGACAAGAACTACCTCGCGCAGAACTTCCTCGCATTCTTCAAGCGCGACTACCACCGCGTCGCGACGCTCCACCTCGAATCGGGCTGGGTGCCGCCCGAAACGCGCGTCGAGGAGCTCGAAAGCGCGATCCGCGCGGTGTGCGAGCCGTATTTCGACCGTGCGCTGAAGGACATCTCGCTCGGCCAGGTGCTGATGCGCCTGTTCTCGACGTCGCGCCGCTTCAACGTCGAGATCCAGCCGCAACTCGTGCTGCTGCAGAAGACGATGCTGAACGTCGAGGGCCTCGGCCGCTCGCTCGACCCCGAGCTCGACCTGTGGAAGACCGCGAAGCCGTACCTCGAGCGCTGGATGACCGAGCAGATCGGCTTGCGCGGCTGGTACGAGCGCTTCAAGGTCGAGGCGCCGCAGTGGAGCAAGACGCTGCCGCAATTGCCGCGCCTGATCCACCATGCGATGGCGGCGCGCCATGACGCGCCGCGCGCGGCGAGCGAAGACCTGATGCGCCAGATTCTCGTCGAGCAGAAGCGGACGAACCGGCTGCTGCAGGCGCTGCTGATCTTCGGCCTCGCCGTCGGCGTCGGGGCGCTCGTTGCGCGTGTGCTGATCTTGCTCGCATACGGCGCCTGACCGAAAGGAGTACGGCGATGTCCGATCCGAAACAACCGAAGCCGAATGTGCCGGCCGCCGCCGATTTCACGACGCGCGATCCCGGCAACGCATCGTTCTGGGACGAGCGTTTCGAGCGTGGCGTGACGCCGTGGGAATTCGGTGGTGTGCCCGAGGGTTTTGGTGTGTTCGCGCATCGGCTCGAGCCGTGCGCGGTGCTGATTCCCGGCTGCGGCAGTGCGCAGGAAGCCGGGTGGCTGGCCGAAGCCGGCTGGCCCGTGCGTGCGATCGATTTCGCCGCGCAGGCGGTGGCTGCCGCGAAGGCGCAGCTCGGCGCGCATGCGGAAGTCGTCGAGCAGGCCGATTTCTTTGCGTACCGGCCGCCGTTCGACGTGCAGTGGGTGTACGAGCGCGCGTTTCTGTGCGCGCTGCCGCCGGCCATGCGTGCCGACTACGCGGCGCACATGGCCGAGCTGCTGCCTGCTGACGGATTGCTGGCCGGCTATTTCTTCCTGATGGCGAAACCGAAGGGGCCGCCGTTCGGAATCGAGCGTGCCGAACTCGATGCGCTGCTCACGCCTCACTTCGAGCTGATCGAGGATTTGCCCGTGACCGATTCGCTCGCGGTGTTCGAAGGACACGAGCGCTGGCTCACGTGGCGTCGCCGCTGATGCGCGGGTGTCGCAGCCATTGCCGGAGCGCGGCAGGGTTTCGGCTATAATTCAAGGTTTTGCAAGCCGTTTCCAGTTTCCGCGGGAAAAATATCATGCCGATCTACGCCTATCGATGCGAAGCGTGTGGTTTCGCGAAGGACGTGCTCCAGAAGATGAGCGACGCGCCGCTGTCGCAGTGCCCGGAATGCGGGAAGGATGCATTTCGCAA
>NZ_JAAGPB010000645.1:0-4107 GCF_017104585.1 Burkholderia sp. Ac-20392 | reverse complement strand
CGCGCTTCCGGCGGCGTGCCGGTCTCGCCGGGCCCGAGGATGAACGCGTAGCTGCGCCGCGCGAGACGCGGCAGCCACGCGGCCCGCTCGGCCGGCGGCAGGTGGTCGAGCAGCGCGACCGAGCTCGCGACCTCGCGCTCGATGTAGCCCATCATCAGGTTGGTGGTCGCCTGGTCGCGCTCGGTCACGGTGAGCCAGAACGACAGCGTCTGCGCGAGCGCGAGGCCCACGCACAGGATCAGCGCGAGCCGCGCGAACAGCGAGCGCGGCCAGTGCCACGGCATGCGCGCGCTCATCAGTTGCTCCGAGAAACCCCGTCCTTCAGGACGGGGAGGAAAGGATTGCTGTTGACAGGCCGCTTCTTCCACGGGTTAGGATCACCTGCATGATCCTTGTCTATCGCTACCGCGTGAAGTCGCTCAACGGACTGCTTAACAAGCAGAGCCGCGCGGTGAACTACGTCTGGAACTTCTGCAATGACACGCAGAAGCACGCGCTCCAGTGGAGCAAGAAGTGGCCGACGGGTTTTGACCTGAACATGCTCACCACTGGCAGCAGCAAGGAACTCGGCATCCATTCCGGCACGGTCAACGCAACGTGCGAGCAATATGCGAAGTCGCGCAGTCAGCACCGGCGACCTTACTTGCGCTATCGGGGCAAAAAGTCTCTTGGCTGGGTGCCGCTGAAGGGCCGTGACCTGAAGCGCGAGGGTGACGCGTTCCGTTTCGCCGGCAACACGTTTCGCGTGTTCAACAGCCGGGCGCTTCCCGAAGGCAAGATCAAGGACGGAACCAACTTTGCGCAGGATGCGCGCGGCAACTGGTTTCTCAACATCGTGATCGAGATGCCGGATGTTCCGGCCCGACCTATCCGTTCCGGCGTCGGCATCGATCTCGGCCTGAAAGACTTCGCCACACTTTCGACCGGCGAGAGACTGCCTAACGATCGGTTCGGTCGATGCGCGGCCGAGAAGCTCGCGAAAGCGCAACGAGCACGAAAGCACAAGCGGCATATCGCGAAGCTGCACGCCAAGGTGGCGAATGCCCGAGCCGACTTCCAGCACAAGCTCGCGCTCGATCTGGTGCGGCGCTTCGATTACATCGCGGTCGGCAACGTGTCGGCCGCAAAACTTGCCAGAAACAGGATGGCGAAGAGCGTCTACGACGCATCCTGGTCGTCCTTCCGAAACAAGCTCCGTTACAAGGCGATCGCGCACGGAGCCACGTTCGAGGAAGTCGACGAAAGCGGTTCGACCCAGTCCTGCTCGGCGTGCAGATCGAAAGACAGCACGACGCGGCCGAAAGGTATCGCGGGACTGAGAATAAGAGAGTGGACCTGCAGTGACTGTGGTGTCGAGCATGATCGAGATACCAACGCTGCGTTGAACATTCTCCGATGCGGACGTGCATCGCCAGGTGTGGGAATCCTCTCCCTTTAGGGGGAGGAGGGCGTCAAGGCGTACCGTCGACGGCGGTCACGGCCGACGAGAACACATAGCCCTCGTTGCGCAGCGTCTTGATGTAGCGCGGTTCGCGCGCACCGTCGCGCAGACGCTGGCGCAGCCGGCTCACGAGCAGGTCGATCGACCGGTCGAACGGATCGGACTGCCGGCCCTGCGTGAGATTGAGCAACTGGTCGCGCGTCAGCACGCGCTGCGGGTTGTCGAGGAACACGCGCAGCAGCCGGTATTCGGCGCCGCTCAGCGCGACCAGCGTGCCTTCGGCATCGAGCAGGTGGCGCCCGGTCGTGTCGAGCCGCCATTCGCCGAACGCGAGCATCTCCGCGGTTTCCGTCACCTGCATGCCGGGCGGCAGCATGCGCGCGCGGCGCAGCACCGAGCGGATCCGCGCGAGCAGTTCGCGCACCGCGAACGGCTTGGCCAGGTAGTCGTCGGCGCCCATCTCGAGGCCGATGATGCGGTCGGTTTCCTCGCCGCGTGCGGTCAGCATCAGCACGGGCACCGTGCGGAACTTGCCGGCGCGCAGGTCGCGGCACAGCGTGAGGCCGTCCTCGCCCGGCATCATCAGGTCGAGCACGATCAGGTCGGGCGCGCCATCCTCCAGCACGTTGCGCATCTCGCGGCCGTTCGCGGCCAGCGAGACGCGCATGCCGTTCTTCTCCAGATAATCCGCGATCAGTTCGCGGATCGCGCGATCGTCGTCGACGATCAGCACGTGGTCGATCTTGTCCATGAGTCGTTGTCGGTGTCGAGGTATTCGGGCAGGCGATGTCCGCTTTTATACCGCACGGCGGGCATGTGTTTGTATCCCAATGTATCGCGCCGCCGTGACGACACACAACATTGCACACGCGTGGCTCGCCGGACACATCGCAGATACGTCGGCGCCGCCTAATGGGGCCTGTCGAAACCCGCCCGGCCGCCGCCCCCGAGCGGCGGCCTCCCGCTCAGGAGAACGCCATGCTGCCCCGACTCAAGATTGCCGCCCTCGTCTTCGCCCTCGCCGCCACGGCCGGGCTCGCCGCCTTTGCGGGCACCCGCGACGAGGCCGGCATGCCGGCCTCGCAGGCCGGTACGGCGGCGCCCGATTTCACCGGCATCGACCGCTGGCACAACAGCGCGCCGCTGACGCTCGGCCAGTTGCGCGGCAAGGTCGTGCTCGTCGATTTCTGGACGTACTCGTGCATCAACTGCATTCATACGATTCCGTACGTGAAGGAGTGGGACCGGAAGTATCGCGACCAGGGGCTCGTCGTGGTCGGCGTGCATACGCCCGAGTATCCGTTCGAGCGCGACGCGGGCAACGTCGCCGACGCGATCAAGCGCTTCGGCATCAAGTATCCGGTCGCGCAGGACAACCGCTACGACACGTGGCGCGCGTACGGCAACCAGTACTGGCCCGCGCTGTACCTGATCGACGCGAACGGGAAGATCGTCTATACGCGCTATGGGGAAGGCGAGTACGACAAGACCGAGGCCGCGATCCGCGGTGCGCTCGCGCAGGCCGGTGAAGGCGCGAAGGGCACGACGCGCACGCAGTAACGGGCCGGCGCGCGGGCGTCGCGGTTGCCCGCGCATGCCCGCGTATCGGGTGCACTCACCCGCGCTTCGCGTCGGCCGCCGCGATCATCGCTTCCCCGATCGCGAGGTTGCCGTTCGCGACCAGCGCGTCGCCCGCGCCGCGGATATCGGCCACGTCCTTGTTCTGCCCGAGCTTGCGCTTGCCGACGAGCCGCGTGATCTCGATCTGCAGCCCGACGATCGCCTGCAGCATCGCGTCGAGATAATCCGTCGGCGCGTCGCCCATCTTCCACGGCACCGGCTGCGACGCCTCGTGCGTGCGCGTCAGCCGGGCGACCACGCCGCGCACGAACTTCTCGTCGTCGCGCACCGTGATGCGGCCATGCGCATGCACGACCACGTAGTTCCACGTCGGCACCTGCCGGTGCGCCTCATGCTTGCTCGGATACCAGGTCGGCGAAATGTACGCGTCGCCCGCGCGGAAGATCACGAGCACCTCGTCGCCGTTCGCGACGTCCTGCCAGACCGGATTCGCGCGTGACACGTGCGCATGCAGTTCGCCGAGCCCGCCGTCGCTCGGCAGCAGCTCGAACGGAATGTGGTTCGCGTCGAGCCCGCTCTTGCCGTGCGTGATCAGGCTGCCGAACGGATGCTGCACGATCAGCTCGCGCACCGCGTCGGGGTTGGGTTCGTTGAAATCGGCGGGGACGTACATGTCGGCTCCACGGTCATGCGGGGGTTGGAATGGATCAGGCGCTGGCCCGTCATGTGCCGATTGTGGCGCCAAACTGGTTTATGCTGTAGAGCCGGTTTGAAACATTTTCAGCAGACCAGAATCATGGCAAGAACGGCCCGGAACGTCGACATCCCGTCGCTCGGCGCGCTCGATCGCGCGGCCGGCGACCTGAGCCGCCAGCTCGCACAGGCGCTGCGCGAAGCCGTGCGGCGCGGCGACGTCCGGCCCGGTGACACGCTGCCGTCCACACGGCTGCTCGCCACGTCGCTGCAGGTGGCGCGCGGCACCGTCGTCGACGCGTATGCGCAGCTCATCGCCGAAGGCTTCCTCGAATCGCGCGGCGGCGCGGGCACTCGCGTCGCGAACGCGCTTGCGGAGCCGCCGCCCGGCA
>NZ_JAAGPB010000644.1:0-3968 GCF_017104585.1 Burkholderia sp. Ac-20392 | reverse complement strand
CGCGTGCGCGCCGCCTGCTGCTGCACCCAGCGCACCAGCCGCGCATCCCTGGATGCCGCATGCACGCCCTTGCCGCCGGCGACGATCAGCGTATCGGGATGGCGCGCAGCCGAGCGCAGCGATTCGGCCATCACGACCAGGCCCGACGATGTCTCGACGGGCCCCGCCTCAGCCGCGATGACGCGCGGCGCATACGGCGCCGGCTGGCCGCGCTCCAGCGCCAGCTCGTTGACGGACGCAAACACCTGCAGCGGCCCCGACACGTCGAGCAGCTGGGCACGAGGGAACGCGAGAACCAGGATCGAACGCGCGGCGGCAGTCATGGCGATTGGCTGAAAACGTGGGTGATATGGCAATTTCGCCAAACACTACGCGCCTAGAATCGATCTGTCCATCCCGTGCCGGCAACGGTACGTTCCCCTTCCAAGCGGAGTTTTCGCATGTCCCTGCATATCGGCTTTCTCGTGTTTCCGGGCGTCCAGCAACTCGACCTCACCGGCCCGCACGACGTGCTCGCATCGCTGCCCGACGCAACCGTTCATCTGGTCTGGAAATCGCGCGACACCGTCGCGTCGAGCAGCGAGCTGGCGCTCGCGCCGACCTGCACGTTCGACGACTGTCCGCCGCTCGACGTGATCTGCATCCCGGGCGGGATCGGGATCAACGCGCTGCTGCTCGATGCCGAAACGATTGCGTTCGTGCAGCAGCGCGCGGCAACCGCGCGCTACGTGACGTCGGTCTGCACGGGTGCGCTGCTGCTCGGCGTGGCCGGCCTGCTGCGCGGGCGGCGCGCGACGACGCACTGGGCCTTCCACTCGCTGCTCGAACCGCTCGGCGCGGTGCCGGTGCGCGAGCGCGTGGTGCGCGACGGCAACCTGATCACGGGCGGCGGCGTCACGGCCGGCATCGACTTCGCACTGACGATCGCCGCGGAGCTGGCCGGCGAAGAAGAAGCGCAGGCGATCCAGCTGCAACTCGAATACGCGCCCGCGCCGCCGTTCGACGCCGGTTCGCCCGACACCGCGCCGGCGGCGGTCGTGGAGCGCGTCACCGAACGGTCGGCGGCCGGCTTCGCGAAGCGCAAGGCGACAATCGAACAGGCGCTGCGTGCGATGTCGCGCTGAATGCGGGCATCGGGAAATTCACTTGAACAGTCGAAGACTGGAAGACGACGCGCATTCACGCCGGAGAACCCATCGATGAAGATCATCCGCAGCGCAGCATTCACCGCGGACCGCGCGTGGGGCGCGCTCGACATCGCGAACCTGAACGGCATCACGGTCCGCCTGCACTGGACCGACCAGCCGTATCGGTGGCACGTGAACGACGGGGAGGAAGTGTTCGCGGTGCTCGACGGCCGCGTCGAGATGCGTTATCGCGAAGCAGGCGTCGAGCACGCGACAGTGCTCGAAACGGGTGACGTGTTCCACGCGTCGACCGGCACCGAGCACGTCGCGCATCCGCTCGGGGAAGCACGCATCCTCGTGATCGAAACCGAAGGCAGCGTCTGACGGCCGGCGGCCGGGTGTCGATGCCGCGCGGGTGGCAAGCGCCGCCGCGCGGCGGGTTTCATCCGGTGATCGTCCCGGTGGCCTGCGACGCGATCAGCTTCGGCTGCGGCGTGCACAGGCACTGGCACAGGTCGTGTTCGAGCGCGACGACCTTGCCCATCACGGTCATCGTCCGCTCGCCGCCGTCGGACACGATCACGCCCGGCGACTTGCAGGCGGCGCAGAACACCGCTGCGCCGAGATAGGCGAGTTCGCGTCCGTCGAACGACGAATTGGCGATCCCTTCGAGCACGACGCCGCCGTGGTCGGTCGTGTCGCCCTTCAGAATGAATTTGCGGCTCATGGTGTCGGTTCTTCCCTCGGAAATGCCGTGCAACGCGGCAGCGCGCAGGCAGTCGGAATCTGCCCGTCGTTCGCGGGCGTCCCGCGAGCATATCACCACGCGCCGCGGCCACCTCCGTCAGAACTTGTGCCGCAGGCCCACGCGCGCCTGGAACTGCCGGTCGTTCGCCGATGCGCCGGGCCCGTTGATCGCGGCGACCGCCGCGCGGCCGGTCGAGTCGGTACCCGACGCACGCTGGTAGACGGCGGTCAGGTACACGTCGGTGCGCTTCGACAGGAAGTAATCGAGCCCCGCCGCGACCTGGTGATACGTCGCGCCGTCGCGGCCGTTCACGCCGCCACCGCGCGTGTAGTCGTACGCGACGCCGCCGAACAGGTAGGGTGTGAACTGATAGCGTACGCTGGCCTCGACGTTGTTGAACACCGCGTTGCCGGACACGCCGCCCGGATTCGGCCCGGACGACAGGTCGCCGAGCTGGCGGAACGACGTGTTCGTATACATCGCGCCGAGCGTGACCGCACCGATCGCATAGGTGCCGCCCGCCGCCGCGACCTGCAGCGTGCGCGCCGATGCATAGCCCGAATACACGGGCGACAGCATGTTGTTGCCGGGCACGCCGCCCGTGACCGGTGCCGGGCTGCCGGTCGTGCCGAAAAACGACACGTTCGGGTTGCGCGCATTCAGGTAGCCGGCCGCCACCACGAGCGGCCCGCGCGTGTAGCCGGCCGTCATCGACCACACCTGGTTGCGCGTCGCCGCGCCCGCGACGCCGCCCACGCCATACATCGCCGCGAAGCGGAACCCGCCGTAGTCGTTGCTCGTGAACTTGATCGCGTTGTTGGTCGAGTTCGCGTTGTTCACGTTGTCGAGGTCGCCGGGGTGCGCAACCATGTAGCCGCCGAACAGCGCGGCGGCCTCGAGCGGCCCGAGGAAGTCGACGTTGGTGTCGTACTGCCGCCCGAGCGTGACGGTGCCGAACGGCCCCGCCAGCCCGACGAACGCCTTCTTGCCGAAGATGAGCCCACCCTGCCCGAGCTTGCCCGTGCTCGGGTCGAAGCCGTTCTCCAGCGTGAAGATCGCCGTCATCCCGCCGCCGAGATCCTCGACGCCGCGCAGCCCCCAGCGGCTCGCCTGCTGCACGCCGCCCAGCATCCGCCACGCGGGCTTGCCGCTCACCGTGCCGTTCGGGCCGGCCACCGCGAGGTTGCTCGTGTAGGTCAGCCCCTCATCGATAATGCCGTACAGCGTCACGCTGCTCTGTGCGTGCGCCGCACCCGCGATCAGCGCGACACCCGCGCCTGCCAACAGCCGTTGTTTCATCGGAAGGTCTCCATTGCGCGGGTCGAATGGCAAAACGCAGGCGTGCGCGTCCCCCGCAGGCGCGCGGCCTGCTCCGGTGCAAACCGGAACGGTTGGATGTGAGGCGGAAAAGACGGTCAGCGCATCGCGTCGGCGACAACGGCCGGCGGTGTCCAGCGGCGGCCCGACGCGACTTCGTACGCGTGACCGAACTGCAGCACGCTCCAGTCGTCGCGGTAGCGGCCGACGATCTGCATGCCGATCGGCAGACCGGTTGCGCCGAAACCGCACGGCACCGACAGGATCGGCGCCTCGGTCGACGACAGGTACCAGCACACGCGCATCCAGTCGATATACGACGTGCTGGCGGCACCCGGCACATGCGCGGGCAAGCGCAGGTCGACATCGAACGGCATCACCTGCGTGGACGGCAGCACGTAGAACGTGTAGCGCTGCATGAACGTGCGCATCCGCTCGAACAGGCGCGTCTTGCGCACGAACATGCGGCCGAGATCGGCGGCCGTCAGCGAGCAATGCAGCCGGTATTCGTCGTGAATCTCGGGCTTCAGCACCGCGCGCTGCGCATCGTCCAGCCCGTCGACCAGCGTGCCGATCATCCATGCGCGCTCGATGCGGAACACGTCCTCGGCATCCGACAGATCGGGATCGTCGAATTCGACTTCGCAGCCCAGCGCCGCGAACACGCGCGCCTGCGCATCGACCGCACGCCCGATCTCCGGATCGACCGGCACGCCGGGCAGGCCGCGTGACATCGCGATGCGCGTGCCGCGGAAGTCGCGTTCGAGCGGCTGCGA
>NZ_JAAGPB010000643.1:0-237 GCF_017104585.1 Burkholderia sp. Ac-20392 | reverse complement strand
TATTAAAAAAAAAAAAAAAATTGAGTGCGTCAATCAACTTCACTACAAATAACAGAAACTGAATATTCTACTCTACGTTTACATACTGTCGTGGATCATTTCGTACCGACTGTTCCGTGACTACATACCCGCACGTAGTTCACTCGCAGTGCTATACATAATGTGCACTGTGTTCTGTCGTCGCCTTCTCTTCTCTGTGCTATAGCATCTTCACTGCTCACGTCATACTCTTCTCTT
>NZ_JAAGPB010000642.1:0-4274 GCF_017104585.1 Burkholderia sp. Ac-20392 | reverse complement strand
GTCGGATGTGTCGGATGTGTCGGATGTGTCGGATGTGTCGGATGTGTCGGATGTGTCGGATGTGTCGGATGTGTCGGATGTGTCGGATGTGTCGGATGTGTCGGATGTGTCGGATGTGTCGGATGTGCCGGATGTCCCGGATGCACCGGAACACACCTGTCACCTCATCAGCCGTCTTCCATCACGTCGCCGCCGAGCCCATGTCAGCGTGCTGACAGGGTCCGCTTGCTAACATGGGCGCCCGCCCAACCGCCACGCACCGCCCGCCCGATGCCCCCGCCCTCCGCCACCACCTCGCCGGCACCGCCTGCAGGCGATGCGCCGCCGCCCGGCGTCCTCGCGCTGTTCATCGCGTTCTCGCAGATCGGCCTGACCAGCTTCGGCGGCGGCCTCAGCGGGCGAATGATGCGCGACTTCGTGTACGAGCGGCGCTGGCTCGACGAGGAGGCGTTCCTCAACGGCCTCGCGCTGTCGCAGGCGCTGCCGGGCGTCAACGTGAAGAACCTCGCGATCTGGATCGGCTACCGGCTCGCCGGATGGCGCGGCGCGGTGGCCGGCTTCACCGGCATCATCGCGCCGCCGGCCGTGCTGATCGTGCTGTTCGGCATCGCGTTCTCAACCCTCACGCGCTTTCCGCTCACGCATGTCGCGCTCGCCGGCGCGGCGGCGGCAGCGATCGGGCTGTCGATCTCGATGGCGATCACCGCCGTGCGCCGGCTGCCACGTCGCGCGCTGCCGTTCGCGGTGATGGCGCTCACCTTCGTGTCGGTGGCCGTGCTGCACTGGCCGCTCGTGTGGACCGTGCTGGTCGGCGGCACGCTGAGCGTCGCGCTCGAATATCGCCGCACAGCCGCGCCGCCGGCCGGGAGCGACTCGCCATGACCGCGTCGCAACGCTACGCCGCCCTGTTCGGCGTGTTCGCGCCGCTATCGATCGCGACGATCGGCGGCGGACAGGCGATCATCGCCGACATCCAGCGGCAAGTGGTCGACGTGCATCACTGGATGACCGCCACGCAATTCGTGAACGACTTCGCGATCGCGCGGATGGCGCCAGGCCCCGGCTCGCTGCTGGCAACATTGATCGGCTGGCAGGTGGCCGGCTTCTGGGGAGCGGTGATCGCGACGCTCGCGCTGTTCGGCCCGACTGCCTTCCTGATCTACGGCGTCGCGCATCTGTGGCGGCGGCACCAGGGTGCGCGCTGGCAGATCGCGCTCGAGGCCGGCCTGCGCCCGGTCGCGGCTGGCATGATCCTCGCGTCGGTATGGGTGCTGCTGCAGGCGCTCGACGGCGGCTGGGCCGCGCGTGCGATCGCGGTCGTGTCGACGCTGTGCGTGATGTATACGCGCGTTCATGCGCTTCTGCTGATCGCGGCGGGCGCGCTGCTGCTCATCGGCGTGCACGCGCTCGGCATGTGATGCGCGGCGTCGCGGCACGCGATGGCAGCCGCGAACGACGCAGCCGATACCCGCTCAGCGACGCGAGCAGGCATTACGCAATGCGCAACACACGTCCACGCACCTTTCTCCGCTTGCGCGCCCGGCTCGCACAACCCGTCGCCTAGACGCCGCGAAATACCGGCGCGCGCCGCTCCGAAAACGCACGCAGCCCTTCGTCGAAATCCGCGCCTTCGCACGCTTGCCGGCGCAGCTCGGCAATCCGTTCGAATGCGTCGGCCGGCAACGGCCGCGCGTCCTGCAGCACGCGCAACTGCTCCTTCACCGCGTGCACCGCGAGCGGTGCCTTCGCGGCGATCGTGCGCGCGACATCGAGCGCCGCGTCGTCGACACCGCCCGCATCAGCCAGCCGGTTCACGAGCCCGTGATGCGCGGCGCGCTCCGCATCGAGCGGCTGCGCGCAGAAAAACATCTCCTTCAGCACGTGGATCGGCAGGTTGTCGTAGAAGCGCAGCAGGCCGCTCGTCGAATACGGCAGGCCGATGTTCGCGGGCGTCATCGCGAACCGCGCGTCGCGCGACGCGACCACCAGATCGCAGCTCATCACGAGATCGACCGCCCCGCCCCACGCCGAGCCCGACACCGCCGCGACCACCGCGCCCGGATAGGTCCGCACGCGCCGCAGCGCCCGTTCGAGCGGCTTGCCGTATGCGAGCGGATCGCGATCGTCGGCCAGCTCGCGCAAGTCATGCCCCGCGCTCCAGACATCGCCGCTGCCGTCGTTCGACAGGACCACGACGGGCGGAGGACAGTGTTCGGCCAGCGCGTCGAGGCGCGCGACGAGCGCGTCGAGCAATGGCGCGTCGAGCGCATGGCGTCGCGCCGGATTCGCGAACCGCACACGTGCGATCCGCTCGCCGACCATGTCGACCGTCACGTGCGACGTGCTGTCGTGTTTCGTCGTGTCGCTCATTGCACGGCCTCCGCCACTGCTTCCGCCTGAAAGATCGCGCGCTCGGCCAGCAGCGCGTCGATCGCGTCGTCGCCATACCCCGCTTCGCGCAGCACGTCGACCGTATGCTCGCCGAGCAGCGGCGGCGCATGACGCGTGCGCGGCGCCGGCATCTCGTCCCCCATCCCGCCGAGCGGCGTAACGACCTGGCGCAGCGTGCCGAGCGTCGGATGCGCGACCGGCTCGACCAGCCCGCAATGTGCGAGCTGCGGATCGTCGAACACTTCGTCGAGCGTGTTGATCGGCCCGGCCGGCAGCCCCGCGTCGACGAAACGCTGCGTCCATTCGCGCTTGCCGCGCGTGCGCAACCGGCTTTCGAGCAACGCTTTCAGTTCGTCGCGGTACGCGACGCGTGCGTCGTTGGTCGCGAAGCGCGGATCGTTCGGCAGCTCGGGCAGGTCCAGCAACTGGCATAGCCGCAGCCACATGTCGGTCGTGATCGGTGCGAGGTTGAGCGGCCCGTCGGCCGTCTCGAACACGCCGTACGGCGCGATCACCGCATGCGCATTACCGGTACGGCGCGGCACGTCGCCGAGGCTCAGGTAGCGTTGCCCGTGCACGCTCAACAGTGACACGAGGCTTTCGAGCAGCGACGTGCCGACATGCTGCCCGCGCCCCGTGCGTTCGCGCTCGTAGAGCGCGGCCATCACGCCGGTCGCGACCCACATCCCCGAGCTGAGATCGCCGATCGCGGTGCCCGTGCGGGTCGGCTCGCCGTCGGGAAAACCGGTGAGGCTCATCAGCCCCGCATAGCCCTGCGCGATCTGGTCGAAGCCCGGCCAGTCGCGCAACGGGCCGCGCGGGCCGAACGCGGTAACGCTGCCCATCACGAGCCGCGGATCGCGCGCACTCAGCGCGGCATAGCCGAGCCCCATCGCGTCCATCGTGCCGGCCTTGAAATTCTCGATCACGACGTCGGCCTGCGCGATCAGCCGCCGCACGACGTCGAGGCCGGCCGGCTGCCTGAAATCCACGCAGATGCCGCGCTTGTTGCGGTTGCAGGACAGGTAGTACGTGCTCACGCCGCGGTCGAACGGCCCCCATGCGCGGCTCATGTCGCCGTGCGGCCCCGACTCGACCTTGATCACGTCGGCGCCGAGGTCGGCGAGCACCATCGAGCAGAACGGCCCCGACAGCGCGCGGCTCAGATCGACGACCCTGATTCCTTGTAATGCCTGCATTCCGGACTCCTGATATTGATGACTGGGTGTGGCTTGTGGCCGAACGATCACGGCGTGCCGCTCACTCCGGCAGCGTCTGGTGACGCGTTTCGACCGCGAACGGCAGGATCAGGATGCCGAGCCCGAACACGGCCGCAGTCCATGCGACCGGCACGCCGAGCGATCCGTAGCCGTGTATCGCGGCGCCGAGCAGGAAGTTCACGCCTGCGCCGATGAAGCGGCCGACCGATGCGTTGAACGCGAACGCGGTGGCCCGCACGCGCGTCGGGTACTGCTCGGGCAGCCATAGCGAGAAGATCGCGAAATTGCCGCCGAAGAAACCGAGGAACGCGAGCGACACCATGAACGCCGCGAGCCCGTTCGGCTGGTAGAACGCCCAGCCGAACGCGAACACGATCGATGCGGCCATGCCCGCGAAATACACGCCGAGTGCCGTGCGCCGGCCGAGCCGTTCGGACAGCCAGGGAGCCACGAGACAGCCCGCGATCGTCGCGCACGACAGGATCGCCGCGCCGATCGATGCGAGCCGCAGCGCGCCGATGTGGTCGATGCCCGCGCGCGCCGCCCGCGTGCTGACCGCGCTCGCCTCGTAGACCGAGCCGGCCCACCACCCGACGACCCCGCCGCCCACCGGGCCCTCGCGCGGCAGACTTCGGCCCCCGCAAGACGGGCGTGAGGACCCTC
>NZ_JAAGPB010000641.1:0-4009 GCF_017104585.1 Burkholderia sp. Ac-20392 | reverse complement strand
CGAGCAGCAGCGCGGCGAGCGTGGCGGCCGCGACGTTGACGATCGACATCGAGTGACCGACCGCCGCCGGCGCGCCGAACACGCGATCGGTGAACAGCGCGACGACGGTCGTGCCGATCCCGAGTGCGATCAGGTTCGACACGAGCAGGAACAGCGCGGAGATCTGCGCGCGCATCTGGTTCGGCGCGAGCGTCTGCATCGCGGCGGTGGACGTCGGCATCGGGAACGACGCGAAGAACATCGCGACGACGAGCGTCGCGAGCGACGCGGGCAGCGAGTCGAGCTGCGTGAACAGCGTCGCGGGGATCACCATGCACGCGGCGCCGATCGCGCCGGCGCGCATCGGCGCATCCTCGCGGCCGCGTCGCAGCAGCCAGTCGTTGAGCCAGCCGCCGCAGAACACGCCGGCCGTGTTCGCCACCAGCAGCACGATGCCGAGCGTGTAGCCGGCTTCGACGGCCGTCATCCCGAAGTGGCGGATATAGAACGCGGGCGTCCAGCTCAGCAGGCAGTACAGCGTCATCGCGTAGAACGAGAAGCCGAGGTAGTGGCACGAGAAGGTCGCGCGATGCGTGCCGACGAAGCGCAGTGAATCGCGCATCGACACGCGCCGCACGGCGCCCGAGCGATCCTGCGCGAGCCCCTTGCGCTGCGGGTCGCGCACGGTCGCGGCGAACAGCAGCGCGACGAAGATTCCCGGCAGCCCGACGATCAGGAACGTGACCTGCCATGCATGCACCTGCCCGACCACCGGCAGCGTGAACGCACTCGCGTGCTTGAGCAGCGCGATCACGTAGCCGCCGATCAGGAACGCCACGCCGCCGCCGATGAACGAGCCGAGCGAATACACGGCGATCGCGCGTCCGAGCTTCTCCTTCGGGAAGTAGTCGGCGAGCATCGAATACGCGCCGGGCGACAGCGCGGCTTCGCCGACACCGACGCCCATCCGCGCGATGAACATCTGCACGAAATGCTGGCTGAGCCCGCACGCGGCGGTCGCGACGCTCCACAGCGCGATGCCGAGCGAGATGATCCGCGGCCGCGCGTAACGGTCGGCGAGATAGGCGACGGGCAGCCCCATCACCGCATAGAACAGCGAGAACGCGAAGCCGTTCAGCAGGCTGAACTGCGTATCGGACAGATGCAGGTCGCGCTTGATCGGCTCGATCATCAGCACGAGGACCTGGCGGTCGACGAACGAAAAGACGTACGCGAGCATGCAGATGACGACGACATACCATTCGTACGTATAGCGCTTGCCGTCGGCAGCGCGGGCCGTGGATGCGGACATGCGGATTCTCCAGGAGCGGGCGGTGGAAAAGCGCGGCAGCGGCCTTGGCGGGCCGGGCGCCGTCGCGGCGCGAAAGCGTGCGGGGGCACGTGTCGGAGACGCAGCGTAGTCGGCCAAATTCGGCCGCCATAGCCGGAGTGACAGCCGCACCACACGGGCATTTACCGACCCGGATAAAGAAAACACCAGGGTCCCGCGCGCCGGCCGCCGCGCAGCGCGCCTGTGGCGGGGCGCGCACGCATCATGTGGCGCATCTATAAGCGTTATAGAGCGCATTGCGTCGACGTCCGAAATTGTCGTTCCTAGACTCGGCCCGTTTTTGATCGGCAGCGTTGGCCCTTCGCGGCGAACGCGCTTCACACCACACGGCGCGACGCCGACCGGCGCCGGAAACTCTACGGGACGACGACGATGAATCAACCGAACGGGCGGGCCGACCGGCTTGCCGTACCGCTTGCCGCGCTGCTTGCCTGCGCGGCGCTGCCCGCATTCGCACAATCGAGCGTGACGCTCTACGGCCGCGTCGACACCGCGATCGAATACGCGAACGCCGGGCCGAACCACGTGACGCGCATGGGCAGCGGCAACCTGTTCGCGTCGCAGTGGGGGCTGAAGGGCGTCGAGGATCTCGGCGGCGGCTACGCGACGATCTTCAAGCTGGAGGATGGCTTCAATGCGGGAAGCGGTGCGCTGTCGAACAGCAGCGCACTGTTCGGCCGCGAGGCGTGGGTCGGCATCACGGGGCCGTTCGGCGGCGTGCAGTTCGGCGAGCTGTACACGATCCTGCACACGACGCTGGTCACGTACAGCCTGCCGGGCCTCGGCGCGGGGCTCGCGTGGGGCAATGCGACGAACAACTTCGTCGGGCCCGCGTTCCTGCGCGTGCGCAACTCGATGCGCTACACGTCGCCGCGCTACGCGGGCTTCATGCTGCGCGCGATGGCCGCGCGCGGCACCAACGGCGCGGCCGGGCAGCCGGCGACGCTCGGCGATACCTACGGCGCGGGGCTCAACTACGTGCAAGGCGGGCTGTCGGTCGACGTCGACTATATGCAGCAGAAGTTCAGCCCGGTGGCCGCATCCGCGCTCGGCGATACCAGCCCGGCCGCGAACGGCAACTACACGCTGGGCGCGATTTCGTACGACTTCAGCGTCGTGAAGGTGGCCGCGTTGTACATGCGTCATCGCGGCGGCCCCGACGTCGCGACCGCGATCGACAGCCAGAGCGCGTATCCGCACAGCGACATCATGGAGCTGAGCGCGACGGTGCCGATCGGGCGTGCGTCGCTGTTGCTGAGCGTCGGCCACTACCGCAAGGTCGCGGACAGCGACGGCAACGCAGATTCGTACGGCATCCGCCTCGACTATCCGCTGTCGAAGCGCACGGTGCTGTACACGGGCGCCGCGATGGTGCGCAACGGCGCGCATGCGCGCTTCGTTGTCAACGGTGCGGCGGGTGGCGGCGTCGCGGTTGCCAAGCCCGGCGCGACGGCCAGTTCGATCGTCGCGGGCATTCTCACGTCGTTCTGACGGTTTCGGCCACCCCGCGCCCGTGCGCATACCCGTACCCGCTTGCGCCGCTATGCGCAGGCGGGCGGCTGCGGCGCGAGCCATGCGTCGAACGGCGCCAGCTCGCCGATGTTGAACAGCTCGAGCAGCAGCGCACGCAGCCAGCGATGGCCGGGGTCGGCGTCGAAACGCCGGTGCCAGTACGCGTTCACCGCCCATTCGCCGGCATCGGCGATCTCGTACAGCGTGCACGGCTGCCGCGCCGCGAACGTGATCGCGATCGTCTCCGGCAGGATCAGCGCGTAGTCGCCGTCCTGCAGCAGCGCGGGCACCACCATGAAATCGGGTAGCGCCGCGCGCACGCGCGGCATCAGCCCGTGCCGTTCCAGCAACTGCATCGATTGCGGATGCGACGTGACCGCGACGAAGCGCAGCGTGTCGGGCGCGTCGCCATCGAGCACGTAGTCGTCGGGCAGCGCGACACGCTGCGCGGTGCGACGCGGCATCAGCAGCACGCAGCGCTCGTGCAGCAGCGCGGCGCGCTGGAAATGGCTCGACGCATCGGCGAAATGCCCGAGCGCGAAGTCGATGCGCCCCGATTCGAGCGCGACGTTGAGCTGGCATTCGTCGACGTGCAGCGTCTCGATCACGGCGCCCGGTGCACGGCGGTCGAATGCGGCGAGCAGCGTCGGCAGGAACGCGCTCGCCGCGAAATCGCTCATGTGCAGGCGGAACACGCGCTGCGTGCTGTCGGGCGTGAAGCGCGAGCCTTCGTCGAGCACGTCCTGCAGGATCGCGAGCGCCTTGTCGACCGACAGCGCGAGCCGCTGCGCGCGCGGCGTCGGCTCGACGCCGGTGCCGGTGCGCACGAACAGCGCGTCGCGGAACATCAGCCGCAGCCGGCCGAGCGCGTAGCTCACGGATGGCTGCGTGACGCCGAGCCGCAGCGCCGCGCGGCCGACGTGCCGCTCCTCATAGACCGCGCGAAACGTCTTCAGCAAGTTGAGATCGAGATCCTGCACGCGCAGTTCGGACGGGTCGTTGTCCTGCTGCGCGGATTCGGTGCGGGCCGGGGCCGCCGGGCGGCCGGTTGCGGAGTGCGTCATCGGGGTTGCCTCGCGGTGACGGAAGGCGCGTGGCCGTAACGCCGCGCATACGCCTTCGCGAAATGGCCGAAGCCATGGATGCCGTGTGTGATCAGCACGTCGA
>NZ_JAAGPB010000640.1:0-4191 GCF_017104585.1 Burkholderia sp. Ac-20392 | reverse complement strand
CGTCGCCGCAGGTCGCGCCGGGCGGCCGCGCGGACACCGGCCGCGCGCGGATGGCCGCGAGTTTCATGATGATGAACGAGGTGGCGGCGCCGGCGCGCTCGGAAGTGGGCGAGCAGAAGGCGGAAGTCGGCGGCCTCGCGGCCGACGACAAGACGTTGTTCGCGACGAATCCGTCGCGCGACGCGGTGGACGTGTACGACGCGGAAACGATGCAGCAGAAGGGCACGTGGAGCGCGCACGAGCCGGGCCGCCTCGCGCTCGCGGGCGACGGTACGCTGTGGCTGCTCACGGATACGATCAACGGGCCCGCGCACCTGGTGCACGTGCGCGCGGACGGCCGCAAGCTCGACGACGCGCCTGCACTGCCGGAAGGCACCGACGCGGTGGACGTGGCGGTCGACGCGAAAGGGCGCGTGCTCGTCGCGGACAACGGGCCGCGCCAGCAGATCCTGATTTTCTCGAAAGGCGGCAAGGGCTATGCGCAGTCGGGCGCGCTCGGCGAGCGCGGCGGCATCTTCGCGGGCCCGGTGCCGGGCCGGCCGGGGCCGCAGCGGTTCAACGGGCTGACGGGCGTCGGCGTCGACCGTGCGGGCAACATCTATGTGTCGATGAACGGCATCGGGCCGCGCCACGACACGATCGGCGCTGGGCTCGGCGCGGTGCTCGAAAGCTATACGCCGGACGGCAAGCAGCGCTGGCAGGTGCAGGGGCTGCTGTTCGTCGACGGCGCGTGGCTCGACCCGGCGCGGCCGAACAGCGTGTACACGGGCAACAAGCGCTTCGAGCTCGACCTGTCGAAGCCGCCGGGCCAGGACTGGAAATACGTCGGCTTCCTGTCGAACCGCTTCAAGTATCCGGACGACCCCGTGTTCCATACGGACCAGTGGCCCGGCATGCCGATCGCGCGTCGCCTCGACGGCCGCACGTTCCTGTACCTGACCGACATGTATGCCGATCACCTGAAGATCTATCGCTTCGACGCGAAGCGCGACGGTGAAGTCGCGATTCCGTCCGGCCTGATCGCGGGCCGCGCGCGGCCGGTCGACAAGGTGCCGAACAAGCCGCCGGGCGGCGACTGGCTGTGGCGCGATGCGAACGGCAACGGCCGTCTGGATGCCGACGAGTTCGAGATCAATACGACCGGCAAGGCGAAGGCGGGCGGCTGGGGCTGGTGGGTCGACACGAAGGGCGACATCTGGCGCACGAGTGACGTGCGCGGCATTCACCGCTTCCAGTTCGGCGGCGTCGACAAGGCCGGCAACCCGATCTACTCGTACGACAAGGTCACGACCTACCCGATGCCGCAGCCGTTCACGCAACTGCGCCGCTCGATCTACGACGCGCAGACGGACACGCTGTACGTGACCGGTTACACGGCCGATGCACCGCCGCAGCCGGGCATCAACAAGGAAGTGGGCCGCGTGCTGGTGCGCTTCGACAAGTGGTCGACGGGTTCGCCGGTCGTGCGCTACCAGATCGCGCTGCCGTGGCAGCTCGACGCGAAACCGATCTTCGACCTGATCGGGCTTACGGCCGAGGGCCGTTACCTGTTCGGGGTGGAGCCGGTCGGCAAGATCCACGTGTACGACAAGGAAACCGGCAAGGAAGTGGGCGTGATGAGCCCGGGCGCCGAGGTCGGCAAGGCATCCGGCTGGGTCGACGTGCCCTTCGGCATCAGCGCGTTCCGGCGCGAGAACGGCGAGTACCTCGTGTTCGTCGAGGAAGACGCGCGCGGCAAGGTGCTGATGTATCGCTGGAAACCGTGACCGGCAGCGTCACACAAGGCAGAAGCATGGACAAAGGCATACTCAAGAACGTTTCGATCAACTTCATCGGGCTGATCCTGCCGACCTTCGTGTCGCTGGTGACGGTGCCCGCCTATATCCACGCGCTCGGCGTCGAACGCTACGGCGTCGTCAGCCTCGTGTGGACGCTGATCGGCTATTTCGGGATCCTCGATCTCGGGATGAGCATGGCCGCGCAGAACCACATCTCGAAGGCACTGGCGAGCGGCAACGCCGACGAAAGCGCGCGCGTGTTCTGGAGCGCGTTCTGGCTGAACCTCGGCACCGGCATCGTGGGCGGGCTGCTGATCTATTTCGGCGCGTTCATCTACACCGCGTATTTCACGAAGGTGTCGGCGGCGATGCAGCACGAGGTGTATCTCGCGCTGCCGTGGCTCGCGCTCGCGATTCCGCTCGCTAACGTGTCGTGGGTGTTCGCCGGCGCGATCAACGGCGCCGAACGCTTCGGCGTGTTCAACACGAACCAGACGATCGGCACGTTCCTGTTCCAGCTGCTGCCGCTCGGCGCCGCGTGGTGGATCGCGCCGAACCTGCAGACCGTGCTCGCCGCGGCGGTTGTCGCGCGCCTGGTCGCGGCGGTGATGCTCGGCCACGCCAGCATCAAGGTGCTCGGGATCCGGCGCATCGATCCGCCGCAGTGGGGCACCGCGAAAGGGCTGTTCAATTTCGGCGGCTGGATGCTGATCGCGAGCACGACGAGCATGATCGCCGACACGCTCGACCGCGTGATGCTCGGCGCGGGGATGGGGGCGAAGTTCGTCACTTATTACACGGTGCCGCAGAACCTCGTCACGCGCCTGAACATGCTGCCGAACGCGCTCGTGCGCACGCTGTTCCCGCGCCTGTCGGCGGTGGGCCGCGACCATGCGGACACGCTCGCGCGGCAGTCGCTCGAATTCCTGAACGGCGTGTTCACGCCGGTCGGCATCGTCGCGATCTTTGCGCTCGCGCCGTTCCTCACGCTGTGGGTCGGCTCGGATCTCGCCGCGCATTCGGCGCCGGTCGGCCGCGTGCTGGTGATCAGCGTGTGGCTCGTCGGCCAGGCGAGCGTTACGCGGATCCTGATCCAGTCGCAGGTCAACCCGGCCCGCGCGGCGTTCGCCGGGCTCGTCGAGATGCCGTTCTTCGTCGGCGGCCTGTGGTACGGCATCCATCACTTCGGGCTGATCGGCGCGGCGGTGGTCGTCGCGGCGCGCGCGCTCGTCGACTACGGCGTGCTGCTGACCCTGTCGGCGATCCGGATGCGCGCGATCGTGCTCGACATGCTTGCGCACCTCGCGTTCCTGCTGGCGAGCCTGTTTCTGGCGCAAGCGTGGCCGGGGCTCGTCGAGTCGATCGGCATGTGCGCGGTCGTGGTGCTGCTGAACGTCGCGTGGTCGCTCACGATGACACCGGGGTTGCGTGCGCTGGTGCGCGACCTGTTCGTCCGTCTCAATGCGAGGAAAATGGTATGAATCGCGATCTGGCGGAACACGCCGTATTGAATCTCGCCACCGCCGATGCGGCCGTGGCCGAAGCGGGCGACGCCGCCGCGCTGCGCCGGGCGCTGCCGGCCGAACGCGCCAGCGCGCGCCATCCGACGCGCGCGCTGCGCGTGGCGATCGTCCACGACTGGCTCGTCACCTATGCGGGCGCCGAACGCGTGCTCGAGCAGATCGTCGCGTGCTTTCCCGACGCGGACCTGTTCAGCCTCGTCGACTTCCTCGACGATCGCGCGTTCGTGCGCGGCAAGCCGGTGACGACGTCGTTCATCCAGAAGCTGCCGTTCGCGCGCACCAAGTACCGCAGCTACCTGCCGCTGATGCCGCTTGCGATCGAGCAGCTCGACGTGTCGGAGTACGACCTCGTGATCTCGAGCAGCCACGCGGTCGCGAAGGGCGTGCTGACGGGGCCGGACCAGGTGCACATCAGCTACGTGCATTCGCCGATCCGCTATGCGTGGGACCTGCAGCACCAGTATCTGGAACAGTCGAACCTCACGCACGGGCCGAAGTCGCTGCTCGCGCGGATGATCCTGCATTACATCCGCAACTGGGACACGCGCACCGCGAACGCGGTGGACGGCTTCGTCGCGAACTCCGCGTTCATCGCGCGGCGCATCAAGAAGGTCTACCACCGCGACGCGGCGGTGATCTTCCCGCCGGTCGACGTCGACGCGTTTTCGTTGAACGCGGAGAAGGAGGATTTCTACCTGACCGCATCGCGGATGGTGCCGTACAAGAAGATCGACCTGATCGTCGATGCGTTCTCGCGCACCCCCGAGCGGTTCGCGCTGTCCTGCCACGAGCCGAGGATGCGATTGGTGTCGACGCCGCGGGCGTCGTCCCAGCACCGGATGAATTCGCCGCGCAGCTCCGGCAGGCGGAACGTCGTCGAGCCGTCGCCG
>NZ_JAAGPB010000639.1:0-3983 GCF_017104585.1 Burkholderia sp. Ac-20392 | reverse complement strand
GGCCCGCCGCGCGATGCGCCGCTTTTCCGCCGTCTCGAGCGCCTCGCGCTGCGCGAACGGCGCAACGGCCGGCGACGCCGGCAACGCGCCGCCATGCACGCGCTGCAGCAGGCCTTCGGCCGCGAGCTCGCGCAGGTCGCGGCGGACCGTGTCTTCGGACACGCCGAATTGCGCGCTCAGCTCGACCGCCAGCACCTGGCCGTCGCGCGCGAGTGCGTCAAGGATCGCTTTCTTGCGTTGTGTCGTCAGCATCGTGTCTGCACGAAATTTCTTGAAATTGCACGAATATGCACGTTACCATGGGCGCCGTCTTTTGTCGAACCGGAGGCTGGGATGGCTGCAACGCGGGACCGTGTCCGCATCGTCGATACGACGGTGCTGTCCGATGACTGGTATGTGCTGAAGAAGGTGACGTTCGATTTCCTGCGCCGCGACGGAACGTGGCAGCGCCTGAGCCGCGAGACCTACGATCGCGGCAATGGCGCGACCATTCTGCTGCGCAATGCGGAGACGGGCGACGTGCTGCTGACGCGGCAGTTCCGGATGCCGGCGTTCGTCAGCGGGCACGACGGCATGCTGCTCGAGGCTGCCGCCGGCCTGCTCGACGACGCGACGCCCGAAGCGCGCATCCGCGCGGAGGCCGAGGAGGAGACGGGCTATCGCGTGCGTGGCGTGCGCAAGGTGCTCGAGGCCTTCATGAGCCCGGGCTCGGTGACGGAGAAGCTGCATTTCTTCGTCGGTGAATACGACGCATCGTTGCGCACCGGCGATGGCGGCGGCGTCGCGGAAGAGGGCGAGGATCTCGAGGTCGTCGAGATGCCGTTGCAGGCGGCGCTGGATGCGATCGAGCGCGGCGAGATCGTCGACGGGAAGACGATCATGCTGCTCCAGTACGTCGCGCTGCGGGAAACCGCCGGCGCGTGCACGGCATGACGCCGCTGCTCGTGCTGGTCGCCGGCCCCTATCGCAGCGGCACGGACGGCGATCCCGCACGCATCGCCGCTAATCTGTACCGGCTGGAGGAGGCCGCGCTCGCCGTGTATCGCCGCGGACACATGCCGATGATCGGCGAGTGGGTGTCGCTGCCGCTCGCCGTTGCGGCCGGGTCGCGACAGGTCGGCGACGCGATCAGCGAAGCGTTCCTGTATCCGGCCGCGCACCGGCTGCTGCGCCGCTGCGATGCGGTGCTGCGTATCGACGGCGCGTCGCGCGGGGCGGACATGGACGTCGGCCTTGCAAGGCAGCTCGGCAAGCCGGTCTATTTTGCGGCTGACGAAATTCCGGTCGTACAGGACGATTCACAAAGCTGAGCAGGCGGGGAGGTGCCCGGGCGCGGCGCCTCCTCGCATCGACCGGACATCCGCACCGACCGCGGCTAGGCGAGCGTCGCGTCATGTCGTTGCATCGCGCGTGCCGCGCCGCGCGCGAACCGGCGTATGATCGCGACGCCACTCGCGCACCGCCCGACGCTACCTCCGCTCCATCATGTCGTATTCCGATTCCGCTGACTCCACCGCTGCTGCCGCCGCCGCGCAACTGCCCGCCGATCTCGTCGCTTCCGCCGTTGTCGCGCTCGCGCGCGCCGACGCATTGCTCGTGACGGCCGGCGCCGGTATCGGCGTCGATTCCGGGCTGCCCGATTTTCGCGGCACGGACGGCTTCTGGCGTGCGTATCCGGCGCTGCGCCACGAGCGTTTCGAGTTCCACGAGATCGCATCGCCGCACGCCTTCCGCGCACGCGCGCCGCTCGCGTGGGGCTTCTACGGACACCGTCTCGCGCTCTATCGTGCGACGGTGCCGCATGCGGGCTTTGCGATCCTGCGTCGCTGGATCGACGCGATGCCGAACGGCGGCTTCGTGCTGACGAGCAATGTCGACGGCCAGTTCCAGAAAGCCGGCTTCGATCCGGCGCGGATCGTCGAGATCCACGGCTCGATCCACGCAATGCAGTGCCTGCGCCCCTGTTCGGACGACACGTGGGATGCAGCGCCGTTCGTGCCGGACGTCGACGAAGCCACCTGCCGCCTCATCGGCGACATGCCGCGCTGTCCGCACTGCGGCGGCCTCGCGCGGCCGAACATCCTGATGTTCGGCGATACCGGCTGGCTCGGTGCGCACTACGACGCGCAGGAGCGAGCACTGGAGGACTGGATTGCGCAGGCCGGGCGTGTCGCCGTGGTCGAGATCGGCGCGGGCACCGCGATCCCGACCGTGCGCCTGCTGAGCGAACGCCTCGGCGCCGACGTGATTCGTATCAACGCACGCGAAGCGCATGCGCGTCGTGCGGACGTGATCGGCCTGAAGGGCGGCGCACTGGCGACGCTGAGCGCGCTCGACGCGGCTTGGCCACGCGCGTGAGCCTGCGGGCGGGCGAGACGATCCGAACGGACCCGCATCCCGCAGGCGGTCGCCGTTGCAGGGGCGCGGTGAATCCGCATACAGTTCAGCGTGTGCCGCCCGCGCACGCGCCGCAAGCGTCCGGGAGCGCACCTCGCCCCGGGCAACCGGGGGCCGGCGGTTGACTCCAGCCGCATCATCGACCGGGAGCGCCCTTGTTCTATTCGATCGTCGCGATCTTCGTCGGCGCCGGGCTCGGCGCGCTGCTGCGCTGGTTCCTGAGTCTCGCGCTCAACGAATTCTTTCCCGCCGTGCCGCTCGGCACGCTCGCCGCGAACCTGATCGGCGGTTACGTGATCGGCATCGCCGCCGTCGTGTTCACGACCCGCGTCGGGCTGCCGCCCGAGTGGCGGCTGTTCGTGATCACGGGCTTTCTCGGCGGCCTCACGACGTTCTCGACCTATTCGGTCGAAGTGATGACGCATGCGGTGCAGGGCGAATTCGGATGGGCGTTTGCGGTGGCTGCCCTACACTTGACTGGATCGTTCGCGCTGACGGCGCTCGGCATGTGGACCGCGCGCGCGTGGCTCGCGGCGGCCTGAGCGTGCCGCCATCGGAGGGTGCGATGGACAAGATCTTCCTGCGCTTCTATGTGCACGAGAAGCACCGGCTGCACTGGAAACCGCTGTGGGAATGGCTGCTGGAGGAGGCGAGCCGGATGGGCGTCGCGGGCGGTTCCGCGTTTCGCGCGATGGCCGGGTTCGGCCAGCATCGCGTGCTGCACGAGGACCGCTTTTTCGAACTGCAGGGGTCGCTCGCGATCGAGATCGAATTCATCGTCACCGAGGACGAGGCGCAGCGCTTGCTCGACCGGTTGTCGCGCGAGAAGGTGCGCGTGTGCTACGCGATGATGCCGGCGCGCTTCGGCGTGATCGACACGCTCGGCGCACCGCCGGCGCAGGGGCCGGCGGCGTAGGGGGACGGCGTCAGATCCCGAACATCGTCAGCGACACGGCGGCGCGCGTGACGATCATCAGCAGCACCTGCACGATCACGAACAGCAGGATCGGCGACAGGTCGATGCCGCCGAGATTCGGGATGATGCGGCGCAGCGGGTTCAGGAACGGCGCGGTGAGCTGGAAGAGGATCGGCATCGCCGGCGAACGCGGGTTGAGCCACGACAGCAGCGCCATCAGGATCGTCATCCAGATCACGAGATTGAGCGCCCACTTCACGACGGTGAGCAGCGCGACCACGACGAGCGTCGCGATCACCGAGGCCGGGTCGAAACCGGCCATCACGACCATCAGCACGACGTAGACGAGCGCGGTGAGCAGCGCGGCGACCACGCTGGCCCAGTCGATGCCGCGTACGCCCGCGATCACGCGGCGCAGCGGCAGCACGAGCCAGTTGGTCGCCTGCAGCACGGCCTGCGTGACGGGGTTGTACGGCGGCACGCGGACGGCCTGCATCCAGACGCGCAGGATCAGCGCGGCGCCGAACAGCGTGAAGACGGTATTGAGCAGAAAACGGGCGATCTCGCCGAACATCGTTGGCATCCTTTTTATACAGTCAGTAGCGTGCGGCCGCCAACGCCGGATGGCGGCGCATCGGCCGACACCTTATCACGCCTCGTCTCGCGACGA
>NZ_JAAGPB010000059.1:0-28456 GCF_017104585.1 Burkholderia sp. Ac-20392 | reverse complement strand
CGCAAGCGCGGCCCATGCGTCGCGATGCGCGGCGAGCTCATGCTCGCGCTCGTCCAATGCGGCCCGCCTGCGCGTCACGCCGGCACGTGCGGATTCGACCTGCTGACGCAGCGATTGCAACGTCGCCGCCGCCTGCGTCACGCCGAGCTGTGCATCGACGAGTTCGTCCGCAAGGCGAATCGCGTCGTCGACCGCAGGTGCGCCCGTTGCGAGATCGACCGCGCCGCTGCGGACATCACCCCACGCGCCATCGCGCCGCGCACGCGCCGCCAGCACGTCGGCGGTCGTGACGACCTTGTGGTTCTCCGCGAAGTGCTTTTCCTGCAGTTCGAGCCGCTCGAGCTCCTCAAGTGCGCCATCCCGCGCGTCACGTGCCGCAGCGACCGCGCTCGCGCGTTCGCTGTCTTCCTTCAGCAGCGTGCCGAGCCGCGCCGCCGACGGCACGTCGAGTGCGCGCAGCGCGTCGACCGGCATGCGCCACTGCCCGAGCGCATCGAGTGCGCCGGACAGGATGCGTTCGGCGGCGGCGATTTCATGTTCGAGTGCCTGCTCGCGCTGGCCACTGTTGCGAAAGCCCTGCGCATCGGCTAGCGCCGCACGCAGCGCCTCCGGCACATCGACGGTCGACAGGCGTGCCTGTTGTTCCTGCACCTGTGCAAGCTCGCGCGTGCGTTCATCGAGCGACTCGCGTGCGCCGGCAAGCGCCTGGTGCAGCGCACCGTGTTCGCGCAACAGATTGGCAACGGTCTTCAGCGACAACGCGGTCGGCAGCGACGCGCGCAGCGACGCTTCGTCCGTCGGCCAGTCGAGCTGGGCGGCCGCAGCGAATGCGGCGGACAGGTGTCGCTCGACATCCGCGCCGAGCAGCAGCAGATCCTGCGCGTGATTCATGCATGCGCCGCGCAGCCGATCGAGCGCTTCGATGTCGGCTTCGAGCGCGAGCGTGTCGGCATCGGCGTCGATTGCATCGCGCGCCTGCCGTTTCGCGAGCAGGTCGGCACGCCGTTCCTCGAGCACCTTCTGTTCGGCCGCGAGATCGCCCTGCGCCTTCAGCAGATCCGCATACGCGGTGGGCGGCAATTCGACGACCGCGCCCAGTTCCGCCAGTGCCGCGTCCTTGATCGTCAGTTCCTTCAGGTAGGGCGCGAGCCGTCGCACGCGTTCGAGCTTCGAGCGCAGCGCTTCGAGCCGGCGCTGCTCCGCGCGTGCCTCTTCGATCTGCTGTTCGACCGCTTCGCGCGCATCCTTGCGTTCGACCCAGTCGCGCGTGCGCACCTGAACCGTCTTCAGTTCGGTCACGGCTTCGTTGAACGACGATTCGGCGAGTGCAAACGCGCTGCCGGTGCGCCGCGGCGCCCAGAGCTCGACCGAACGCGCATCGAGCTCCTCACGCACCGGCCCGAGACTGCCGACACCGGCGGCCGATTCGAACAGCACCTGGCCAAGCTTGTCGGAGGCGTCGAGAATGCTCCGGCCGCCGTCGACCAGACGCCCGTGATCGAGCCCGAACATCTGTTCGAAGAATTCGCGCGTGGCGCCGTCGAGGACGGCGGCCGGATAGTCGTCGGGCAACTTGTCGTCGGCGGGCGTGCGCAGCGGACTGCGCCCGCGCGCACGGTGGAACGCGAGTTCGCCCGTGCCGCTTTCCAGCACGCCGCCGATCCGCAGTTCGGGTGTGCTGTGCAGGAAATCGAGCGGTGTCTGCAGCTTCATCCCGAACAGCAGTTCCGACACGGCCGTGCGAACCGTCGACTTGCCGGCCTCGTTCGGCCCCACGATCACATGGAAATCCTCGCCGGCCGACGGGAAACGCAACGTCTCGTCGGTGAACTTGCCGTACTTGATCAGATCGAGCTGGTTGATCCGCATCGCTTACTCCCCCCTCGCCAGCCGCGCAAGCAACGCGGGCCCGACCTGCTCGACGAGCGCGGTGAGCTCGCCTGCACGTGCCATCGTCAACAATGGCACCTCTTCCTTCACGTCACTGCGCACCTTGCCGACGAACGGCTTCAGGTCGCGTTCGAGCAGTTCGAGGAAATCCGGATCGCGCGCGGCGTCGGCCAGGATCTGCTTCAGGTCCTCCAGCGCCTCGAGCTGCTCGCTTTCGCCCGGCTGATGATCGGCCGCGGACGTCGCGAGCCGGACCTTCTCGAGCCACAGCCGCTCATTGCCGATGATGCCGATCTGGTTCAGCACCTCCGCGCGCAACTGCGGCGCGCGGCCGAAAAAGAGGCCATGCGCGGGCGTTCGCCCCGTGACCGTCACGCGCACCGCGCGCGGCACATGGCCGTCGACGGTCAGCAGCGTTTCCAGCGACTGGCCGATCTTTCTGGACAGGTCGGCAACGGTGAGGCAGTCGGACGCGTCGACCGACACGGCTTCCCAGCGCAGCACGTCGAGATACAGGCGCTCGACCTGCGTGCGACCTTGCTCGACCGTCACGAGCACCGCGCCGCGGCGGCCCGTCTCGCGGATATGGCGCCCCTGCAGGTTGCCGGGAAACACCACCGTGGACGACCCCGACCATTGCTGGAATTCGTGCACGTGGCCGAGCGCCCAGTAGTCGTAGCCTTTCGCGTGCAGTTCGGCCAGCGTGCACGGCGCATAGTTCGCGTGCGCCGCATAGCCTTCGAGCGCCGTGTGCAGCACGCCGATGTTGTAGTAACCGGGCACCGGGTCCGGATAGCCGATTGCGAGATTGTCGACGACAGCCTTGTCCTTGAAGCTCTGCCCGTGCAGCGCGACATCGAATTCCGGCAGCTTGTGGGTTTCCGCCTTGCGGTGGCCGAACACGGTGACGTTGTCGGGCAGCGTCAGCTTCTTCGTCATCTCGCTTTCGGCGTCGTGGTTGCCGCCGAGGACGAACGCGCGAATGCCGGCCTTGCGCAGGCGCCCCATCTGCTGGCCGAAGAAGATGCCCGTGTTGTGGTCCTTCCAGTCGCCGTCGTACAGGTCGCCGGCAATCACGAGGAACGCGACTTCCTCTTCGATCGCACGATCCACGAGTTGCCGCAGCGCCTCGCGCGACGCGTTGCGCAACTGCGCGGCCGGCGCGTCGGGATAGGCGCTCAGGCCGTGCAACGGGCTGTCAAGGTGTATGTCTGCCGCGTGGATGAACTTCACGAAGATTCCTCTGTTTCATGACGATGGGGGCTTGCGATCGCCGGGCGATGCCGCCAGCCAGGCCATCAGTCGCAATCCTGGTAGCCGCCGAGTTCGCCGCAATGGATACAGCGAAACATATACGCTGTCGGCGAGCCGTCCTTGTCGAGCGCGGCGAAGAAGCGCTCCCACTCGGCGCCCTCGTCGAGTCCGGTCGACTCCCGAATCGACGCAACGGCTTGCGGGCCGAGCGTGGTCAGTTCGCCGGCGCCCGCACGGCCGATGAACTGGCCGCCATCGCCGCAATGCGTCCACCATCGTTCCTGCTGCCAGCCCTGAAAGCCCGGTGTGCGACAGGCGATTTCGTCGACGACCGCGTCGGGCACTTCGTCCCATTCGCCGCCGCCGATGCCGTACGTGTCGGCAAAGACTGCGTCAAACCGCGCGTGCGCCGAGCCGTCCGCGATGCACCACGGACAGATGCATTGCTCATACTCGTCGACCGCATACACGGGGCCGGCGTACACATAACCGCGCGTGTCGCCGCAGCATACGCAGCGCGCGTCCGAGCGGATCACGCTGCCCGTTGCCAGCGGGTCGGGATGGTACCTGAAAGCGGGTAACGACATGAGGCTCTCCGTCGATCCGGAACGTGGGGAAGCACGCGATGCGCATTCGAACGGCTATTGTGCCGCGGCCCGGCCGCGTGACTGCGGAACCTCGGCCTCGACGAATGCTCCGTTCACGAAACGATAGACGCGATGCGTTACACCACCGTGCGCGAGATATTCCCACCGGATGTCGATGCCGACCGGGTCGTCGCGCCACGCGATCGCCAGGTAGGGCGATTGCGCTCCATCATCGGTGTCGAGCGAAACGGAGTCGATGCAGCTTTGAACCGGCAGCGAGAAACGCGGCACCGCACGGGCGCCGTGCAGTTCCAGCGCGTACAGCACCCCTTCTTCGCCCGCGCCGCAATATCCGGTCGGGCGGCTGTTCGACGAGCGGTTGACGACGACCAGCAGATAGTCGTTGCCGTCGATCCGCTTCGTATGGTCCGACGGGAACGCGACGCTCGATGCATCGCGCAATGCGCGGCGGAGCGCGGCTGGCACGATCAGTGCCGATTTCCTGTGGCGGGCTGTATCGACCTCGACCACCCCCGAGCGCCCCCATTCGATTGCGTGACCGTTGGCGAGCCGCACCGATTCGGGCGCCGGCGTTTCGGCGAAGGCAACGGTCGCATTCGAGGCCAGCAGCGCCAGCGCCGCGAGCTTCAACGCAACCGATTTCGTCGGGTTGATCCGTGTCCGCATAATTCGCGCAGGATTGTCGTGAAGTTCATCGCATGCGCGGGCATGCCGTTCGGGCAGGCCCGATCCAGGATCGCCCCGCGCGCGTCGTTCGTCACGGCGCACGCGGCAGATCCACAAAGGTGTCGTCACTCACCGCGCGGCACCGGCGGCGGTGCATAGCCGTTGTCATTGCCAGGGAACGGATTCGCGTTGCGGCGCAGCGCTTCCTCCTCGTTCTCCTTCTGCGCGAACACCGCGACGCCGATCACGCCGACGTTCGCGGCATCGCCATACTTCGAATTCGCGACATAGCTGTCGGGCACTGCCGCGAAGCGGAACGCGGCGACTTCGTCGCGGCTCTTGCGGAAGCCCTCGATCGTCAGCGTGCGCCCCGGATACAGCACGTAACCACCGTTCGTATAGCTGCCCGGCCGGCCCGACAGCACGTCGAGCCCGTCGACGCTCGACACGACCTCGAACGTGCGGCGCCCCTGGTTGCGCAGCACGATCATGTAGCGCGAACCTTCGACGCCCGCCATGTGCCAGCGGCCATCGCTGCGCGCCAGGCGCAACGGCGCACCCTTTTCGTCCGTGAACGACAGCGCGATGTCGCCGTTGGCGAGCGCGACGCGCGTCGGCAACCGGCGAACCTGGGACGCGGGCGGATGTCCGGGCAACGCATCGTTGTAGTAGACCGACGCGAGATCCGTCGGCTTCGCCGGATCCGCGCGTTCGAAATCGACCTGGCGGGTTTCGGATCGCACCGACTCGCCCCACGCAGTGCCGAGCCCGCGGCGTTCGCTGGCGTCCGGTGCAGCGGCGGACGCGCTGGTGCTGGCCGGCGGCGGTGGCAGCGTTGAGCAGGCGGCCAGCCAGAGCGCGCAGGCGAGCGCGAGAAGACGGAACAGGATGGTCATGACGTGAGGCCTCGGAATGTTATCGGGCCGCACCGGACTGGCCGGAACGGCGTTTTGGTGTCGTCTGTCGTCACGATGTCGATCGGACATGCTGGCCCGTATCGACCGGCGCCGCGATTGCGGCGGCCCGGCAACCGGGAGCTCCGCTATTTAAGCATGGCGGGCGGGCAATGGGCAGGGGGCGCGTACGCCGCCCGCTGCGGGCCCGTGCCGACGACACCGCTCAGCGCAGCCGCGACGGGCCCAGCCAGCAGCACGAACCGGTACGCCATGTCAGCTCAACCTGAGATCGAATTCCGTCGTCAACGTCGCGATCAATCCGTCGATATCGTTCCGGCCGTCATCGTGCAGGATCGCGTGCATGCCCAACTGTCTCGGGACAATCAGGTACTGACGCGGACCATCGCTCCCGCAGCCTCGACAAAATCCGGTTGGCCGAAAGGCGCCGGGCAGCCGCACGTATCGTGTCGATCGTCATCTTCGCGACGATGACGTTTCCGACAGTAGAACCTTGAAAATCACGTTTATGCGCGCCCGGCGAGCTGCTCTCGTTAGCGCGCCGAAGCGGATTATCGAGAGCCGGCCATCCACGCTGCAAGGGGCTTGTCGCGAAAGTACCCGTCTCAGCGCAACCGTTGAAGAGAGTCCGTACAATAGCGCGGCGGGAAAATCCCCATCCCCCATCATCCTCGGTCCTCACGCTTGTTAGCGGCACATTAACGCTCTTCGACAGATCTTTTCTGGTTTCATCCGATACCCACATTCTGCCGAATCAACGATAAAGGAAACGTGGACATACTGCAGAGCATGAAGGCATTCGTACGCGTCGCCGAAGAGGGCAGCTTCACCGGCGCGGCGTCACGCATGAACACGACGACTTCATATGTGTCGCGCGCAATCAGCGCGCTGGAAACGCACTTGCGCGCGCGTCTCTTCAATCGTTCGACGCGTCGTATCGCACTGACGGAAGCCGGCGAGCGCTACATGCGGCGTTGCGAGCAAATATTTGCATCGATTGACGAAGCCGAGGCAGAGGCGGCAGATGCGCAAGCGCGGCCGTCAGGTCGGCTGCGCGTTCACAGCCCGACGAGCTTCGGGCAGTCGTACGTCGTGCCGGCCGTCGTCGCGTTCCGGAAGCAGCATCCGGCGGTGTCGGTCGACCTGACGCTGTCCCAGAAGGTGCCGGACATGCTCGAAGAAGGCTACGACGTGTCGCTGCAACTGACCGCAACGACACTGCCCGATTCGGGTCTGATCTCGCAGCAGCTCGGCGTACTGCGCAGCGTGCTTTGCGCGTCGCCGTCGTATCTTGCGCGACACGGCCTGCCGCGCAGCGTTGACGACCTCGACGGACACCAGTGCGTGCCGATCGTGTCGTCGTTGTTTCCGCACGATCTCTGGCATTTCGACGGGCCGCACGGGGACGAGCTGTTTCGTCTGCCGCCGGCGTCGTTCCTGGTCAACGGCGCCGACGCGCTCGCGACAGCATTGCGCGAAGAAGCGGGTATCGGCGCGGTTCCGATGCCGACCGCATTGCCGGCGATGCGCAGTGGCGCCCTTGTGCGTGTGCTGCCCGACCATACTTTGCAGCCGCTGACTGCACACGTCCTGTACCCGTCTCGACAATACCTCGATGCGAAAATCAAGACCTTCATCGAAGCGCTGCATGCGCTGATTCCGCGGGCGCTGGAAGCGGACCGAGCCGCACTCGCGACACTGAGCGGAAACGGATGAGCGCGCTCGTGTTCTCGCCGGCGCCATGTTCCGTACTTCGAAATGTGGTCCGCATCCGGGACGCGCGCGACTACTGACGCCTCGCACATCGCTGCGCAAGGTGAAACGATGTGTTGCCGCTCGCCTATCTCGACGCGATGCGCCTATCGGTGCATGCTGCACCTTATAGCGCGACACGCTTTGGCGACGACCGCCCTATTCCCCGGCGCAAGTGAAACACATGGAACACAGCACGGCGTCGTTTCGGGCAAGAAACCGCGTGACATCACGTACACGGCCGTCATGCCCCGTCTTTGCCACAGTTCATTGCGTGCCGCCTCGTTCCTGTATTGACGGCAGAAAGCTTCATTGAAGCGGGCTGCCGCACCAATGCGCCCCTGTCGCAGCACACTTTCGATGCAAAGATGCGAAACCAATCCCGAAAACTCTTCGTCTGCTGTTCGCTCGTGTTGGGCTCGATTGCCTGCCCGGCAATCTGTAGCGCGAGCGACAGCGGCAACCATGTGCGTATCGAGGATCAAACCGATCCGAGCGTATTGATTCAAACCGCGACCGAGGAAGTGCAGGACGAATTGCGCAAACGCGCGATCGATCCCGCGGATACATCTCGCATCATGGATATCGTCAACCGCGACATCCTTCCGTACACGGATATTCGCCGCACCACGCGCCTGGCGACGGGACGCCACTGGCGCGAGGCCACGCCCGCGCAGCAGGACGAACTCACCGCACAATTCCAGCGTCTTCTGATTCACACGTATTCAGGCGCACTAGGCTTGCTCACGCCTGATCAGAAATTTCAGTATCCCGGCACACATGGTGATGCCAATCGCGCCGATACCGTCGTCCGCACGGTCGCGATCTATAACGGGCAACCGGTCGAGATCGACTATCGCCTTTATCGAACAGCGAACGGCTGGCGCGTTTACGACCTCAATCTGCTCGGCGTGTGGCTTGTGCAGATTTATCGCCAGCAATTCAGCGATGAAATCGGCAAGCATGGCATCGACGGCCTGATCGCATTACTCGCCGCACGCAATGCAGACATGGCCAAGCACGGCGCCAACGTCAAAGCAAATGCGGAAACTCACACGGGACTGGTCACGGAACCAGGTTCCGCGATGCGCCGATAGTCACGGCGGCTCTGCGCATCGAGCGTCGGGGCGGGCGTTGGATGGGTGCGAGTGATACCACGTCTCCTCGGCAGGATCAGGCATGTTCGACCCCGGGATTTGCGTGGCAGCGTGCCTTTATCCGATAGAAGCCGCTGCGTGTTGGCCGGGACTTGATCTGACAGGTCATCTGGCCAACCGAAATGAATCCGGTTCTTCATGCTATTCGGCCGAGCTTTCGTTGCAGCTCGCGAATACGCTCGAGTGCATCGACCTGCTCGCGGGCCGGGGTTGCTGCTTCATCAGCCTTGACCGTTGACCGGCCCGCGCCTTCGTACGGTTTGCGCCGCTGGAGCAGTCGATTCGAATGCTGGATACCGCGACGAACCACGGTGTTGCCCGCCAATTTCATAGAGCATCGCCTCTAAGATCCCAACCTAACGCTTGTATGGAAAGCCGCCTGCAAGACAACACCGTGTGCTGTCCCACAGTTCGGCACAATCGGTAATCGCATCGGCCATTTTCCCGGCTGCACGATGCATTGCATCACCCGCCCGCAGGCGCCGCGCCCCGCCTGACCACATAGTGCGACGCAGCATCGTTATCGCGTGCACGACGTGCAACATCGATGGGCGTCACGTTCGCAGCGGCGACGCACGATTTGCTGTCGAAACAGATCCGCCTGCTGTCCCAACCGCTTCCGTGCGGCGGTCCGCCGCATTTTTACGGCTCGAATCCACTTCGTCGCCTCGTGTTTCACCCAGTCAAACCGGTCGCATCACTGCCGAAACTGACAGCTGTGGAACCTGACAGCTACCTGCAGCGTATTGGCTGCCTATTCTCGGATCCGTTCCTGGCCCCACAAGGGTCATGAGCACCCACCAAGTCGTCTTTCCTCAAAAGGACCCCCGATGAATAGGAACGCCTGGTACACCCTTCCCCTTCCGTCACCCCGCCGTCTCGCCTGCGCGTGGCCGCTCGTGCTCGCAGCCGGCGCGGCCCATGCTGCGACCGACTGGGTCGACACGCACACGAAGGCCTTTCTGACCGGCTCGCAGCTGATGGCGCATAGTGCGGCACCCTCGCTGGAACTGGCTGCGGGCCAGACGACCGACGTTGTCGTCAGCCTGAAGCTACGCAACGCCGCGCAACTCAAACAGCTTGCCGGCGACGTCAATCGACCCGGCAGCGCGCATTACCATCAATTCCTCACGCATGAGCGATTCCTCGCCGACTACGCGCCGACCGACGCGCAAGTCAGGTCGGTCGTCGACTATCTGCGCAAGAGCGGCTTCGTGAACATCGAGGTCGCGCCAAACCGCCTGCTCGTGTCCGCACACGGCACGGCCGCCACGATCAAGACCGCGTTCAACACGTCGCTCGTGCACTTCGAGTATGCGGGCCGTTCGGGTTTCGCGAATGCATCCACCGCGCAGGTGCCGCGCGCGCTCGGCGACGTCGTCGGCTCGGTGCTGGGGCTGCAGAACGTCGCAAGGGCGCGGCCGTTGCTGCGCATCGGCGAAGTCTCGAAGCCAACGCCGTTCGCGTCGGGCACGGCGACCGGCCACAACCCGACGGAATTCCCGGGCTTGTACAACGCAACCGGCGTGCCGACCGCAGCCGGCGTGACGGTCGGCATCATCACGCAGGGCGGCGTGTCGCAGACGCAGCAGGATCTGCGGACGTTCACCTCCGCGCACGGTTACGCCACCGTGACGACGCAAGCCGTACAGACCAACGGAGCGGGCGGCGACTATAGCGACGACCGCGACGGCCAGGGCGAATGGGATCTGGACAGCCAGTCGATCGTTGGCGCGGCGGGCGGCCAGGTCGGCAAGCTCGTGTTCTACATGGCGGACCTCAACGCGAGCGGCAACACGGGCCTCACGCAGGCGTTCAACCGCGCGGTATCGGACAACACGGCGAAAGTGATCAACGTGTCGCTCGGCTGGTGCGAAACCGATGCGAATGCCGACGGTACGCTCGACGCCGAGGAACAGATCTTCACGACCGCCGCGGCACAAGGCCAGACGTTCTCGATCTCATCCGGCGACGAAGGCGTGTACGAGTGCAACAACCGCGGCTATCCGGACGGCGCGAACTATTCGGTATCCTGGCCGGCTTCGTCTCCGCACGTGCTGGCGATCGGCGGCACGACGCTCTACACGACGTCCGCCGGCGCGTTCTCGAACGAGACGGTGTGGAACGATGGACTCGACGGCAACGGCAAGCTGTGGTCGACGGGCGGCGGCGTCAGCACGATCCTGCCGGCCCCGGCGTGGCAGCCAGGCAGCAATCGCCGGCTGCCGGACGTGTCGTTCGATGCGTCGTCACGGACGGGCGCGCTGATCTACAACTATGGCCAGCTTCAGCAGATCGGCGGCACGAGCCTTGCAGCACCGCTGTTCACGGGCTTCTGGGCACGCATTCTCGCGGCGAACGGCACGACTGTCGGCTTCCCGGCCGGCAACCTCTATCGCGCGATTCCGTCGAACCCGTCACTGATCCGCTTCGACGTGGTGTCGGGCAACAACGGCTACCAGGGGTATGGCTATAAGGCCGGAACGGGCTGGGATTTCCCGACCGGTTTTGGCAGCCTGAATATCGCAAACCTGAACCAGCTGATCAGGTCCGGCCGCTTCTAAGCATTGCCTGCAGGCTGGTGCACGGCAGAGGTTCTGCCGTGCACCGGCTTTTGTGCCTCTCCCGGCGAAACGACCATTTCGCCGGCAATATAGCCACTCCCGTGTTTCCTGGGTCAACTCCGGATCCAGAAAGACAGCGCGCACGCCAGCGTGGTCGCGACACGGTCAGCCGAGTCGACCACCAGGCTGATGGCCGTGACGCCCTGGGCGGTCAATGTCTGCGCGGCTTCGTACAGTTCTTTTTTTGGCGGCGCCGGGTGATGACTACGTTGGTATGCCCTCGGCGACGAACAGCACGGCTGCCGCGTGGCCGTGACCCTTGCCGCCGCCGGTGACAACAGCGTCTCTCCCGGTCACTAGCGGCTTCCCGGTTGGCTCACGCGAAAGCGTTAATACCGGTCAATTCGGCCGACAGATTCCACAGGCGTGCGGCCTGCGCGGGATCGACAGCGTAGTCGCGCACGCCGGTTTCGGTCGGCGTGCGCGTGTTATCGCGCATGGCCACGTCACAGTTCTCGCAATACAGGTCACCCTTGCCTTCGAGCAGTGGCGATGTGGCAACCCACACCGTCCGTGCCGATGCGATACCGATGCCGCGTACCCGGATGGACCGATATCGAGCATGGGATGAACGGCGCGCCGCGCACGCCAACAAAAAAAGCCCGGCCCGCATCGAAGCGGGCCGGGCTGTGTCGGGAAGCTTGACGCTTACAGCGCGCCGCCTTGCGCCGACGCCGAACCCTTCACGCCGACCGAAGCGCCACCCTGCACCGAGTTCGTTGCGCCTTCGAGCGCCTCACCGGCCTTCGCCTTCGCGCCGCCGGCGACGTCGCCTGCCGTCGACACCGCGCCTTGCGCGTGGCTCTTTGCCGTGCCCGCGACGTGCTTCACGTGCGATTTCGTCGAGTGGACGGCCGATGCGGCGGCATCCTTCGCGGTGCCCGCTGCCGAACCAACCGCATGCGTCGCACCGCCCACCGCGTTGCCGGCTGCCGAACCCACGCCGCCGACCGTCTTGCCGACGCCGTTCAGTGCGCCGCCAACGGCATTGCCTGCGCCCGAACCCGAGCCTGCCGCATTCGCGCCGCCGCCAGCCTGCACGCCCACACCGCCACCGAGCAGCGGCGTCTGAACCTGCGCACCGACACCTGCGGAACCCTGGGCACCGGTCTGGGCCGTTTGTGCGAACGCAGCCGAAGTCGCCATCGCCGTCAGTGCAGCACCCACCAGAATCGTACGAATCTTGTTCATGGTCATTCTCCCCAAAGACGTTGTTGCTGCGGGCCGCCTTCGTGCGGCTTGTCGCATGCCTTGCCGCGACGTGCGGCAGGTGAAGCTAATGTAGCGGCGCAGACGAGCAAAACGATTGATTTGCGGGGACTGTTACTTCCGTTGCAAATGCTGACGATTGCCTCACATAGTTTGACAATCAGGGGCTTGCGGCGGGATTGATGAGTGGCCTGGGCGAACCCGGAGGCGCACCGCGCGGAGCATTCCGCGACAGCGACGCGGCCAATCGCGACGGATCGGCAAACCACGCAAGCGAAACGGCTAGCAGGGAAACCGGCCGCTTCTATAAGCATTCCAAAGAACGTGTGTCGGCCAGCCATCGGTGCGGCCCGACGACCGACTCCTCGCGATGAGTTCGATATCGTCGGATACGCAAGCCGCCACACCGGCGCTCCCCGATGCGCCGAACGCGAGCTTGAATGCCTTTTCCCTCAGCGCGCTTACGGCCGGCCGGTCGACCGCCGCGCCCGGATCGCCGTCGACGTCGTCGAACGACGCCATCCATTGCGTATCGAACGGCTCGGCATCACGACTATCCAGCGCGCTGTCGCAATCCAGGTCGCCGAGGAAATCGAAAAAGCCCGGCGCCGACAGGATGGCGTCCATTTCAAGCAGATGCGCGTTCGTCATTGCGACTCCTTCACGATGTGCAGCCCCGACTGCCCGTCGGTGAATCCGGGCAGATCGGGGCCCCGCGCGTACCGCCCGGTTACGGCCGGAACGTATCGCCGAGCACGACGCCTTCACGCCGCGGATCGGTGCCGCCCTGCAACGCGGGCGACTGGCCGACCGTCACGCGCATCACCGTATTGACGCCGCTCGCCTGCGCGGACGTCGACACCTTGTGCCCGAGCGCGAGCAGCCCCGTGATCAGCGGATCGTTCGCCCCGTTGTTCGCCGTGCTGACGTTCGGATGCTCGCCGCCGATCGTGGTCGTCGGGCTGTTGCTCGCGCCGAAGTCGACGAGCCCCGCGGACTGCTGCGCGTCGAGCCCCCAGTCGAGCGCGCCGACGAGCGTCTTGACCACATATTGCGGAATCGTGCCGCCACCCGGCGAGCCGGTCGCCATCACGAAATCGCCGCGCGAACCGTCCGCGGCCTGCCCGAACACGATCGTCGGCGCCATCGAACTGCGCGGCCGCTTGCCCGGTTGCAGGCGGTTGGCCACCGGATTGCCCGCGCTGTCGACCGGGTTCGCGGAAAAATCGGTCAACTGGTTGTTCAGCAGGAAGCCGTTGGTCATGTGGAACGAGCCCATGCTCGACTCGACCGTCGTCGTCGCGCTCAGTACGTTGCCGTCGCCGTCGACGATCGTGAACTGGTTCGTGCCGTGCTCGATCAGCGTCGTGTCGACGCCGAGCGGCACCGCGCCGAGATTGCCCGGCTGTGCGGTGCCCATGCTCTTGGTCGGATCGATCAGCGCCGCGCGCGATTTCAGGTACGGCTTGTTCAGCAGCGTATTCCACGTGCCGCCCGGCAGCGGCACGAAATCCGTATCGGCCACGTACTTGTCGCGGTCGGCATACGCGAGCCGCTCGGCCTCGGTGACGAGGTGCACGCCCGCGACGGTCGGCTTGCCGCCTTCGAGATCGATCGCCGTCGGCTTCAGCGACTTCAGGTCGTAATTCTCGAGAATGCCGAGCGCCGACGCGACCGCGATGCCGCCCGACGACGGCGGCGGCATCCCGCATACCCAGTAGCTACGATAGGTCGTGCACACGGGCTCGCGGCGCTTCGCCTGGTACGCGGCCAGGTCGGCTACGGTCGTCTTGCCCGGCGTGAGCGTCGAGCCGTCCGCGCCCTTCGTCGTGGCGATCTTCGCGACGATGTCCTGCGCGATCTGCCCCGTGTACAGCGCGTTCGCACCCGACTGCGCCATCAGCGTCAGCGTGCGCGCATACGCCGGATTCTTCAGCACGGTGCCGAGCGTCTTCGGCGAACCGTCCGCGTTCAGGAAATACGCTGCAGCCTCGGGGTCGCGCTTCAGGTTCGCGGCATTCGATGCGATCGCGTCGGCGAGCCGGCCACCGATCGGGAAGCCGTTGGTCGCGAGCGTGATCGCATCGCCGAACAGGTTCGGCCACGGCAGCCGGCCGTGATCCTGCTGCAGCGCCTCGATGAGCCTCGGCACACCGATCGTGCCGATCGAGCGGCCGCTCGCCCGCGCGTTCGGCAGCGGTGCGGACTGGTCGGTCGCGTCGTCGACGTAGCGCAGGTAGTTCTCCGTCGCGGCGGCTGGCGCGGTTTCCCGGCCGTCGTACGCCTGCAGCGTCTTGCCGCGCGCATCGTAGTAAAGCAGCACGCCGCCCGAGCCCAGGCCCGTCGCTTCGGGCACGGTCAGGCCGAGCACGGCCTGCACCGCAACCGCCGCGTCGGCGGCCGTGCCGCCCTTCTTCAGCACCGCGCAGCCGGCCGCGCTCGCATACGCGTTCGACGTGGCCACCAGATAGGTCTTCGCATAGACCGGCTTCATTCCGGTGCGATAGCCCGACGACGCTTCCGGCAACGACGGGTCGCCCGGCTGGTTCGAGCCCACCACGACGGTTGCGCCGCTGTTGTCGACCGCGAGGCAACTCGCATCGGTGGAAGGTGTCGGCGTGCGGCCCGCTTCGTTCTCGACGTCGCCGCCGCATGCCGTCAACAGGGCGGCCGCGAGCAACGCGGACGCATACGGAAAAATCGCTGTTCTGTTCATTGTCTGCCGATGTTCTTGTAGGTCGTTGCGATGGACATCACGCTGCCTGCGACCCCCTCGGTGCGCCGGCAACGCGTTCGATAGTCCCATGAACAAAATTTTTTCCGCAATAAGGGAATGACGTAATGCGACCGGACGTTGCGTACGCAACGTCACCGATCTCGCCTGCGGGTTCGCGTGTTGCACTGCATCGCAGTGCGATGCGCTTGCGCGGCCGATGGCATGACGTCGCGGCGCCCTTATTTTGCTGCCCGGCGGCGCTTGCCGGTTGCCCGGCCGTCGGGCGCGAAGCCGCTTTCCATGGCTTCGATCGTCTCGGAGAAGAACGCGAGGAACATCGTCATCGCGACGGTCGCGCTCATGTCCGCCCGTTGGTAGATGCAGCTGAACGAGCGCGCGCCCGCATCGGCAAGCGGCGTCCACGCGAGCCGGCCGGCGGCCACGTCCTCCGCGACGTTCTCGGCAATCAGGAAGCCGACGCCCGCGCCTTCGGCAGCGAGGCGCCGCACCATCGGCACCGAACCCGTCTCGACCAGCGGCCGCACGTTGCGCGGCTGTCGCGCATCGATCTGGTCGAACATCGCGCGCAGTTCCGTGTCGGGTGTCATCAGGATCAGCGGATGCGCGAAGCAGTCGCGCATCCGCACCTTGCCGCCGGACGCCGCAAGCGGATGGCCCGGTGCCGTGACGACGCCCAGCGGCTGAGCGAACGCGCGCACCTCGACGACGCCCGCCGACGTGCGCCGGCGCAGCGCATAGCCGATGTCGGCCTCGCCTGTCTCGACCCAGCGCACGATGCTCTCGCCGTTTCCCGAGCGCACGCTGTACGTGACGCCCGGGTAGCGCTGCATCGCAGCGAGGATCGCGTCGGGTACGAGCTTTTCCGCGGTGGATGCGGGCACCGCGAGGTTCACGTGCCCGCGGCGCAGCGCGCGCAGGTCCTCGACCTGCGTGAGCGCATTGTCGAAATCGCGCTGGCCGCGCCGCACGGCCGCGATCACGATCTCGCCGGCCAGCGTCAACTGCATGCCGCGCGGCAACCGGTCGAACAGCGGCACGCCCACCTGTTCCTCGAGATTGCGGATCTGCTGGTGCACCGCCGCCGCGGTCAGGTGCAGCGCGTCGGCCGCCTTGCGGATCGAGCCGCGTCTCGCGACTTCGTCGAAACAGCGGAATGTCTGCGATATCGAACGCATAAGGGGTCCGTTAGATTTTTCCGAACAGGGCGTCAAGAATAATCCGATTTTACTGACCGTCCGAATCGTCTAGATTCCGCTGCATCCCCGTGTCCGATTCGAATGGAGACCGCAGTGACAACCGTCGACCAGATTACCCAGCGCCGCCGTGGCGTCGGCCTCATCGCCCACGATCCCGCCCTGTCCGCAGGCGGCTATACGCTCATCGCGCCGCAGACGGCCGACGGCAACGTCTATCTCGTCGGCATCGACGGCGAAGTCGCCCATCAGTGGAAAATGCCCGTGCGCCCCGGCCGCCATGCGGTCATCCTCGCGAACGGCAACCTCGGCTACAACGGCAATCATCCGCAATCCGAATCACGCTATGCGCCGTGGTCGATGTGGCATGGCGGCGACTTCTACGAAGTCACGCCGCAAGGCGAAACCGTGTGGCGCTACGAGGATCCCGCGCACCATCACGATGCGCAGTGGCTGCCGAACGGCAACCTGCTCTACGCCGCGTGCGAGCCGGTCGACGCTGCGTTCGCGCGACGCGTGCCGGGCGGCACGCCGCACGGCGACGACGAGGTGATGTACGCGGACGTGATCCGCGAAGTCAACCGGGCCGGGCAGATCGTCTGGGAATGGCATGCGCGCGACCATCTGCGGCCCGAGGATTTCCCGATCGCGGCCGGCTTCGGACGCTATCACTGGCCGCTCGTCAACGGCCTCGCGGTCGATGCGAACGGCCGCGTGCTGATGAGCCTGCGCACGACGTCGGGCATCATCGGCGTGAATCGCGAAACCGGCCGCGTCGACCTGCGGATCGGGCCCGACGTCGTGTCGCACCAGCATGCGCCGGTGCCGCTCGCGAACGGCAACATCCTCGCGTTCGACAACGGCAACTTCCGCCACGGCGCGCACGTCGTGTTCTCGCGCGTCGTCGAGATCGATCCGGCGACGCAGCGCGTCGTGTGGTCGTATGCCGACGACGTCGTGAACCTGTTCTACACGCCGTTCATGGGCAACGCGCAGCGCTTGCCGAACGGCAACACGCACGTCACCGAATCGTCGACGGGCCGGCTGTTCGAAGTGACGCCCGCCGGCGAGGTCGTCTGGGAATACGTGATTCCGTGGTTCGCCGAATACCCGGACGAAGCCGCGCGCAAGACCGGCCCCGGGCAGCTCAACAGCGTGTTCCAGACGTTCCGCTACAGCGCCGCGCAACTACCCTGGCTGCGGGACTGACCTTCCGTTCATCGCCGGTTTCCGGCGCTCGTCGCCGTTCGCTTCGAAGGGGCCTGCCGTGTCGCACGATCCGATCTCAACGCCCGTCGACGCGCGGCTGCCCGCATGGCAGCTCGTGCTGTTCGGGCTGCAGCACGTGTTGTCGATGGCCGCGTCCCCGATCACGGCCGTGTTCCTGATCGCAAAAGTGCTCGCGCTGCCGGCGGAGCTGACGGTCCAGCTGATCGGCGCGACGTTCTTCGCGTGCGGGATCGGCACGCTGCTCCAGTCACTCGGCGCCGGGCCGATCGGTGCACGCATGCCGTTCGTGATGGTGCCCGGCGGCGCACCGACGATGCTGTTCGCCGGCATCGCCGCGCAATCGGGCCTGCCGACGGCAGCCGGCGCGGCGCTGCTCGCCAGCGCGTTCTACTGGGTGCTGCTGCCCGTCTTCACGCGCTGCCTGCGGCTCTTTCCGCGCATCGTCGTCGGTGCGATGCTGCTGCTCGTGTCGGTCAACCTGATCCGGATCTACGCGACGATCGTCGTCGGCCAACCCGGTTCGGCCGATTTCGCTCAGCCGCGCGCGCTCGGTCTCGCGCTGGCGACGATCGTCGCCACCGTCGTCGTGGCCGGTGCGTTCCGCGGCACGCTCGGGCGGCTCGCGGTGCTGATCGGCCTGATGGCCGGCGCGACGCTCGGCTGGGCGCTCGATGCGATGCCGGCGCTCGCCGACGTGTGGCGCGGCCCGCTGTTCACCCATCCGGTATGGATGCCGTTCGGAATGCCGCGCTTCGACGTGCTGGCCGCGCTGCCGCTGCTGATCTTCACCGCGATCTCGATGGCCGAGGCCACCGCGCAGACAGTGGCCGTTGGTGAAACGTGCGGCAAGCCGATCTCGCTGCCACGCGACGTGCCGAAGACGATACGCGGCGATGCGCTGGCGTCGCTGGCCGGCGCGCTGTTCGGCACGCCGTTGATCGTGACCAGCGCCGAGAATATCGGTGTCGTGCAGACGACCGGCGTGCGCTCGCGCTACGTGACGGCTGCCGCCGGCGCGATCCTGATCGTCATCGCGCTGTTCGCGCCGCTCGCGCGGCTCGCGTATGCGATTCCGGCCGCCGTGGTCGGCGGCACCGCGCTGGTCGTGTTCGCGATGATCGGCGTCATGGGCATCCGGCTGCTCGCCAGCGTCGACCTGCACGCTCGCGCCAACCAGTACACGCTCGCAGTTGCGCTCGTCGTCGGCCTTGCGCCGATCCTGGTGCCGAACCTGTATCGCCATTTCGGTGCGCCGGTGCAGATCGTGCTCGGCAACGGCATGGCGGCCGGCACGCTCGCGGCCATCGCGACGCAACTGGCGTTCGCTGCATTGGCGCGGGTCAGCGGACAGGTGGGCACGGTAGCGGCAACTGCGCCTTCGCGCGACGCATAACGGCGACGGCCGGCAGCGCGACACGCGCGCAGGCCCCGCTTGACGACACCAGCGGTTCGACCGACAATCGCCGCTCCCTCCTGGCGCGGGCACTCGATCCAGCCGGCGCGTGCGTCTCCTCGACGCCGCCCCGGCTTCAGGTTTTCCAGTCCCGATCTCCGCGCCGCCGTGCCACGCACGCAAACCGCCGGCCCCGCCGGACACGCTCACGCAAGTATCGCCCCGAACGCCGGCTGATCGCCGCGCGGTCGCGCTTTCGCCTGCCCATTCATTTCGGAGTCCATTATGATGGTTCGTCTTTCCAAGGCAGCCATGGTGCTTGCCATGGCTTTTTTCGCATCGCTCGTCGCGTTCGGCAACATTACCGACTACGCGACCAATTTCGCATTCGTGCATCACGTGTTCCTGATGGACACGACGTTCCCCGGCAACGGGATCATGTATCGCGCGATCGGCACGACGTGGGTTCATCACGTCGGCTATATCGGCATCATCTCGATGGAAACGCTGACGGCCGTGCTGTGCTGGATCGGCGGAATCCGTCTGCTGCGCGCGCGACGCACCGGCGATACGGCATTCCGCGCGGCCAAGGCGTATGCGATCGCCGGCCTGACGCTCGGCTTCCTCACGTGGCAGGTCGCCTTCATGTCGGTCGGCGGCGAGTGGTTCGGCATGTGGATGTCGAAGCAATGGAACGGCGTGCCGGACGCGTTCCGCTTCTTCATCACGCTGCTGCTCGTGCTCGTCTACCTGACGATGAACAACGACGGCATCGACGACACGCGCACCGCGCACTGATGCGTCGCTTGCATCGGGGCGGGCGACCGGAAGGACATCGGGACGATTGCCGGCGTCACCGCGTCCGGCTATAAATCGTGCATGGACACGAATCGCTGGATTCACGACCCCGTTGGCGCCTTCCGCGCGTGGCAGGAAACCGCCGCAACCGGCGCCGATCGCCGGCCGTTCGCGCCGCGATCGGTCGTGCAGCACGTCGCGATGTTCGAACGGTTCCTGCGTTACCTGATCGCACAGCGCGTGTCGCTCGCCACGTTCGGGCCCGACCACGTCGCAGCCTTCCTGGCGGAACTCGAGCGCACCTGCGCGCCCGGCACGTCGACCCGCGTGCGCTACGCGAAGCTGATCGACCGGCTGGGCCGGCATCTGGTCGAAGCCGGCGTGCGCACGATCCATCCGGCCGGCCGGACGACGCGCGATCTCGCATGGCCCGACGGCGAGCCCGAGCCGTGCTACCTGCCGCCCGATGCCGACGCTGCACTGCAGCGCCATGTGCAGCCACGAGCGGGCGACACGCCGGCCGACTGCAGGAATCGCGCAATCGTCGCGCTGCTGCTTGCGAGCGGCATCACGTCGGCCGAGATACGCGCGACGACCTGCGACGCGCCCGATCTCGACGCGCGGCCGCCTGCGCTATCCGTGCCGCGCGATCGGGCACGGCCGGCGCGCCGGATCACGCTCGCCGAATTTGCGCTGGCGCCGCTCGCCGCATGGCGCGTGCGCTCGGCAGACACACCGGCATCCGCGTTGCTGTTTCCCGCGCCGCGCGGCGGTGGCGCGATGAATGACATGTTCCTGCTGCTCGTGGTGCGCGACGCGTTGACCGCGATCGGCTTCCACGCGGCCGACATGAGCCCGCGCGTGCTGCGCAATACGTATGCGCGCCGCCAGTTGCTTGCGGGCCACGCACATGCCGACGTCAGTGCGATGCTCGGTCTCGTCAGCACGCGAACGGTCGCGCGCATCCGGCAGACGCTGCCGCCCGATGCGGCCGCGGCCCGCGCCGCACACGAACGCTGATCCCGCCTGCGCCCGGCGCGGGCCGCAGGTCGTGGCGCCCTATTCGCCCGGCTTCGACTGGATCAGCCGCAGAATGCGGGTGTCGTACGGCGATTGCATGACTTCCGCGATACGGGCCTCGGAAGCGGCCGGATGCAGCGGATTGAGCAGGAAGTTGTGCGCGTGCGGCACGACGACGCTCGGCACGCGCAGCAGCGCGCTCGGCTGCGTGTGCAGCCACTCGGTGCCGGCGCTGCGGGTCCAGTCGACGTCGGTTCGCCAGTCTTCCGGCGCGTCGCCCTCCGCGATTTCGGCGATATCGACCGAATCGGCCACCTCGATGCGAAGCAACTGGTATCCGCTCGGCAATTGCGCGACCGTGGCGATTTCGAAATGAACGAGCGTCTCGAGCAGCGCGAGGGCCGGATGCTCGGCGAGATACACGACGGGCTGCCCGGCAAAATGCCAGCGCCCGCCGGCGCGCAACCCGCCGACGCCTTTCAGGTCGGCGAAATTGCTGATCCGCCACAGCGTCGTCAAGCGAAGTACCCCTCGTCGATCTGCGTGAGGACTTCCTCGACGAGCCGCGCGCCATGCTCGGTGCTCGCCATGTCGAGCGACGTGCGGCCGCCGAAGCGCTGGAGCCCGTTGCGCAGCCACGCCATCGCCTTGTCCTGGTCGCCGAACGTGGCCGTCGCCTGCGCGACGATGCGCGCGAGACGGATCGCTTTGTCGGACTCTTCCTGCGACAGGCGTTCGTGCGCCTGGCGACGGTGACTCAGCGTGCGACGCGGAATGATGAAGGCCAGCTCGTCCGATTTCAGCCCGCGCTCGGACAGACGGTCGATCACCGAGACGTCGACGCGTGCGCTCGCCAGCTCGGCAAGATCGGCCCCCGATCGGACGCGGATCGCCAGCAGCTGCTCGAGAATCGTGAATTCGGCCTGACGCGGATGCGCGACGCCCGAAGGATGGAAAGCAATGGTGCTCATGACCTCTCCCGGCAATTTGCCCAATCATTATAGGCGTTTTGCCGGAAACATGCGGAAACGGGTTGGAAGGTGCCGGTGGCGCCCGGCCGGCTTTCGTGAACGCGGCGGCGGGCGGGCGTCACCGGTCTGAAAGCAGGTGAGTACGGCCGCGAATCGAAGATTCGCCTCGGCGGAAGGTTGTATTAATTCAGTATATAAAGTCCATGCAGGCATCACATGGTTGTCACGTAACAACTTTTTTATCGATTAGCGTTCCGACGATAAGGTGGGCCTGAACAGTCTCCGTAGCCACGCGCAGATTCGCGAGATGGCGAAATCGCTCGATCGAGGCTGACAGAACCGGGAAAGAAGTCCTCATCCGCGGTTCGTCCGACTTCGTTTCCCCCTTCCCCGCTGGTGAACGACAGCTTCAGCGCCCGGACACCGACCTGACGAACGCCGCCAGGTCGTGGTTGAACCGGTCGGGCTCCTCGATAAACGGCGCGTGGCCCGAATCGGCATATACCTTGGTGGCGATCCGTGAATTCAGCGTGATCGCACGTGCAAGCGTCTTGCGCGTATCGACCAGTGCGTCGTGACCGCCGTAGACAAAAAGCAGCGGTACGCGCGCTGTGCCGAGCCCCTCGGCAGCGGAAACCGTCATCGTCGGGATTGCCCGCTGCATATCCCACGATGCCATCGCGGCATTGGCAAGAAGCCGGCTGAAGGTCTCGGCACCCGGTCGATGGTTGAAGCACAATTCCAGGAATCTGCGCTCGCCGTCCAAATGCGTTTTCAGATCCGGCGAATTCATATCGCGATAAGCCTCGGGATGATCGACGATTTGACCCGGTGCGAGTTCGACCACACCATCGACAAAGACGGCACCCGCGACGTCGCGGTCCCCGTAGGCCGCGAGGTAGTTGGATATCACCACGCCCCCCAGCGACCAACCGACCACCACGGGTTTGCGCGCATGCGCGCCCTTGACGACGGCATCAAGGTCATCGGCCCAACGACGTCCGTCGCGATACGGCGCAGCTCCGGACGGCTTGTCCGAGAGACCATGGCCGCGCAGATCATAGGTAATGATGCGGTAGTGGCGCAATTCGGCGCTCTGCACTTGCGCGTCCCAGTCCAAACGGCTGCCGAGCAGACCGTGAATCAGGATCACCGGGCGGCCATCGGGGTTGCCGCCTTCCTGAACCGCAAGTCTTACGCCGTCTTTCGACGTAACCATGTAGCTTTTGGGCGCAGCTACGGCACTTGGCACCGACGCAATCAGTATTGCCGCCGTTACCGCTGCGTTCAACAAATCGATCAGCGATCGGATCCGCATGAAAAAGTCCTCGGAAGTGAGCAGTTCTCCGAGTCTCAACCCTTACACTGATGTGAGAGTCAAGCGGCATGTGCCAGGCTGACTTTCATGGACACGATACTTATGCAGAAATGGCTGACGATCGGAGCGCTCTCGCAACATACCGGCGCAAGCGTGCGGTCGATCCGGCACTACGACGAACATGGCTTGCTCGCGTCGGTACGTGCAAGTAACGGCTACCGCATGTTTCCCGACAAGGCAGTCACACAGGTCAGGCAGATTCAGCGCATGATTGCGACCGGTTTCACCATCGACGACATTCGCGGCTTCCCCGACTGCATGCTTCTGATCGAAGGCGCGCGCTCGTGCGATCAGGTCACCGAGGTCCAGCAGCAACGCCTCGCAGCCATCGAGCGTCAGTTGGCGGATCTCGAGCGACGTCGCGCCCGGCTTATCCAGACCTTGTCGGAAGGCAGGATTCCGCCAGTCGACTGATGCCGGCCGATGCCCGGACAGGCGAACCGCCCCGCAACAGGAGCGATGCTGAATGGACACGCTCGCCGCAGGCGCGAGTCGGTTCTCGAGCGTCCTGCTTTCACGACATGATCGGACTCCTGACCAATATCGCAACCCCGGCTCTTGTTCCCCCTACTCAGTGCCGGGGATCGTATGCCATAAGGAAGTCGATCAGCCGGCCCATGCAGACGACCGGATCACGCTGCAGAAATTGCCCGCGTGAAAATGCCGATCCTTGTCTGCGAGCACGTCGGCCTTCACGTTGCCGAACGTCGTGTCGGGCTTGTGCTTGATTCCGTCGTAGAACGCCTGAATGATGTCTTCCTTGAAGCGCGGCGTACGCGGATGCGCACGAACGACGGCCTCGCGCTCGACGTCGCTGTATTCCGGATACGTCAGGCCCAGCACGTCCATCTCGACGCCGGCGGTAACGAGCGCGATCACCGGATGCATGTGCTGCGGGATACCCGGCGTGGTATGCAGTGCGATCGAGGTCCACACGACGTCGATATCCTGCTGCGAGATGCCCTTGCCCTTCAGGAAATCGCGGGCGGCGTTGGCGCCGTCCACCTCGAAACGCTCGCACGCGCTGCTGTGTTTGTGCGTGAGCCCCATGTCGTGGAACATGCAGCCGCAGTAGAGCAGTTCGGGATCGTATTTCAGCCCGCGCCGCTGGCCCGCGAGCGCCGCAAAATAGAACACCCGGCTGGAATGATGGAACAGCAACGGTGACGCGGTATCGCGAACGAGCTCGGTGATCTCGCGCGTCAGTTGGCTATCGGGAATGGTGATGCCTGCAACGTTCTCAGTCATGATCGACCTCCATTGAAAACACCCTCGATTCTCCGGAGTCCGATAGCTGGCTTCAATAGACGTCTTACGTCAAATCCTGCCATTTTGCGCGACGGACGGACACGGTGTGCGTGCGGCAGAACAAACGCCGGAAGCACGTTCCGCCGCCCGCCCCATGCACCGCCTCTGCGCCTCTATACTGCTACCCGTCACGTTCGACACGCCACGCAATCGATCATGCCGAAGGTCGTAGGAATTTTCGCCGTTCCAGGCGTTCAACTGCTCGATGTGTCCGCACCGCTCGACGTCTTCGCGCAAGCGAACGCCGAATGCGGGAAGCCGTTTTATACGTTGCGGATCATTGCAAGCGAGTCCGGTCCGATCCGCAGTTCGTCCGGTGCGCAGTTGCTGCCCGACTGGATCGTTCCCGACATTCCTGAGCGCATCGACACGCTGCTGGTCGCCGGCGCGCCGAGCGCCGGCCGGATCGCACTGCGCACCGACGTCCTTGCGTGGCTGCGAGCGGCAGCCGTGCAGAGCAAGCGCTACGGCTCGATCTGTACCGGCGCGTTCATCCTCGCGGCCACCGGCCTGCTGAAAGGGCGTCACCTGACCACGCACTGGGCTGCCGCCAACGCGCTTGCAGAAGCCTATCCGTCGCTCGCCGTCGACGCGGACGCGCTGTACGTGCGCGACGGCAAGCTGCGCACCGGCGCCGGCGTCACGGCCGGGCTCGATCTCGCGCTCGCGCTGGTCGAGGAAGATCTCGGCCGCGAGATCGCGCGACGCGTCGCCGCGCAACTCGTCATGTTCTTCAAGCGCCCGGGTGGGCAACTCCAGTTCAGCCGCAAGGGCGAGGCGCGCCCCGCCGGGCGTTCGGTACTGCAGGAGGTTCAGCGCTGGATCGCGGCAAATCCGGAACTCGAGCATTCGGTGGCGGAAATGGCGAAGCATGCGGGCATGAGTCCGCGCCACTTCGCACGGCTGTTCCGCGCGGAAGTCGGCATGACGCCAGCCGCATGGGTCGAGGCGACCCGCATTTCGGCCGCCCGCCACTTGCTCGAGAACGGCCACGACACGCCGAAACAGGTCGCCGCGAAATGCGGCTTCGCGAATGTCGATACGCTCAGGCGGTCATTCACCCGGCACGTCGGAATCACCCCGGCCGAATACCGGAAACGGCAGGCGATCCTGGTCGCGTGACGCGGAAGTGCGCACGTACCGCACGAACGATATCGGCGACCCCGCTCAAATATTTCGGAATGCGACTTAATGGATCGTTGTGTGGGCCCGGCCGAGCGACGACATCGCCCCACGCGATGCGCCATCCGCAGTCCCGGCCAAGCGCCGGACAGCCCCGCAATCATTAGACGAAATACCCGCCTGTTCAGATCGTTTACCCAGTTGCAATAATTATTCGCTGGAACGCGTATTTCCGACCGGTAACGCGATCGTTACGATGCAATCAACCGCTGAACGCAACGAGCGAAGCGCGAAATCAATGAAACCGGAGGTCATCATGAAGTCGTTCATCTACGCAGTCGTCGCCGCAACCGCCCTGTCCGCCTCGTACGGCGCATTTGCACAATCGAACCCGTCGGGCCAGCTGACGCGTGCCCAGGTGCGCGCGGAACTCGTCCAGCTCGAACAGGCCGGCTACAAGCCCGAAGTCTCCGATCAGTATTACCCGCGCGCGCTGCAGACCGCCCAGGCCCGCGTGACGAACGCCGATGAAACCGGCTACGGTGCGCAAGCCTCCGCTGGCGTACGCGCCGGCCGCGCGATCGCAGTCAAGCAGGACGGCCGCGACTCCGTGTATTTCGGCCAGTAAGCCGGACACGCGCCCGCGTATTCCGATACGCGCGCAGCACACGAAACACCCCGCTCCCGTTCATCGGGGCGGGGTGTTTGCTTTCCGGTCGTCCGCTCCCGGAACGGATTGCACGCCCCCGATCGATGCGATCTTGCGGATCGCGTGCCGCGCGGCTCCGTTCACGACGGCGGCCGGTGTTTGCGCATAGAATGGCCGCGTGGTCGGTGCCGGCCGAAACGAACGCGAGCGGAACCACGACGCCCGGCTTGCCCGATCGTCGCCGTGCCCGCAGGCCGGCCCCGATGCCGCACTCATCGCATTTTTCGAAAAGGAGCGGTTTCATGTCTCAAACATCCGGTTCCATGATCACGTTTCGACGCCCGGACGGCCAGGAACTGCAGGGCTATCTCGCCACGCCGGCAAAGACCGAAGGCGCACCCGCGGTCGTCGTCATCCAGGAATGGTGGGGGCTGAACGACCAGATCCGCGGCGTCGCGGATCGCCTCGCGCGCTGCGGTTACTTCGCGCTCGTGCCCGACCTGTATCGCGGCAAATCGACGGTCGAGGAAGAGGAAGCGCACCACCTGATGACCGGGCTCGATTTCGGCGACGCGGCTTCGCAGGACATTCCGGGCGCCGTGACGCATCTTAAGACGCTTGCGTCGCGTGTCGCGGTGACCGGTTACTGCATGGGCGGCGCACTCACGCTGCTGTCGCTGCAGTTCGCCGATGCGGACGCAGGCGTTACGTGGTACGGCTTCCCGCCGCTCGACTACCTCGATCCGGCGAAGCTCAAGGTGCCGCTGATGGGCCACTGGGCCACGCAGGACGCGTTCTTCGCGATCGACCAGGTCGATGCGCTCGAAAAGAAGCTGACCGATGCGAAGGTCGATGTCGAATTCCATCGCTATCTCGCGCATCACGCGTTCGCGAACGAAACGGCCGTCGGCCCCGGCCGCATCGCCGGCACGCAGTTCGATCCGGTGTGGTCGCAAACGGCGTGGGATCGCACGCTGACGTTCTTCGGCCGCACGCTTTGGGAAAAGCAGGGGTAACGTAACGCCGCTTCCCATGTGAGCGGCTACGTCGGCTGCGTAAAAAGAAACGCCACGGATTTTCATCCGTGGCGTTTTCGTTTTCGCGTCGGGCAGCCTCCGCGAACAGGGGCATGGCTTGCCCCTGCCGTTGGTCTTGCTTACCCGTTCGTTGTCGCTACCGACGCGGGCCCCGGAGCGGCCGCCTTGTCGTAGTCGACCGGTGCATCCGGCGCACGCGGCGTTTCGCCCGCGCGCTGGATCCACCCGCCGCCCAGTGCACGGTACAGGTCGACCAGGTTGGTCCAGCGTGCCAGACGTGCGCTGATCAGCGACTGCTGCGCGTTGTACAGGTCCGTCTGCGCGGTCAGCACCGACAGGTAACTGTCGACGCCATTCTTGTAACGCAGGTCCGACAAGTCGAAACGTCGCTGCTGCGCATGCTCGTTGCGCTCCAGCGCCGCGATCTGCTGGTCGTACGTACCGCGTGCGGCAAGACCATCCGACACTTCGCGGAACGCCGACTGGATCGCCTTCTCGTAGTGCGCGATCTCGATGCGCTTCTGCACGTGTGCAAGATCGAGATTCGCGATGTTCGCGCCGCCCTCGAAGATCGGCAGCGCGATGTTCGGCGCGAACGACCACGCCGCCGTGCCGGCCTTGAACAAGCCGCCGAGCGTCGGGCTTGCCGTGCCGAACGCGGCCGTCAGCGAGATCTTCGGGAAGAACGCCGCGCGCGCCGCGCCGATGTTCGCGTTCGCGGCCAGCAGCGTCTGCTCGGCCTGCATCACGTCGGGACGACGCGTCAGCAAATCGGACGGCAGGCCAGCCGGCACGTCCGTCAGCAGGTTCTGTGCGTCGAGCGGCATGCCCGCCGGCAGGTCGTCCGGCAGCGGCTCGCCGATCAGCAGCACCAGATAGTTCAGCGCCTGCGCACGGTCGCGCGCCTGCTGCTGCTGGCTCGCAAGCGCCGTCTCGACCACCGTCTGCGCCTGACGCAGGTCGAGCTCGGAGCCCGTGCCGTTGTCGAACTGCAGCTTCGTCAGGTTGTACGAGTCCTGCGCGGACTTCAGCGTGTCCTCCGTGACCTTCAGCAGGTCGTCGGTCGACAGCAGCGTCAGGTACTGGTCAGCCACCTGCGACACCAGCGATATCTCCGACGCCTGCCGTGCATACGCGGTCGACAGGTACTGCGCGAGCGCCTGGTCCTTCAGGCTCTGCACGCGGCCGAACAGGTCGAGTTCCCACGACGCCGATACCCCGACGTTGTAGGTCGTCGAGATGTTGCGGCCCGTCCCCGACGTCAGCGCATTCGGCAATCGCTGACGGCTGCCGGTACCCATACCGTCGAGCGTCGGGAACAGGCCCGCGCGCGTGATCTGGTACTGGGCGCGCGCCGCCTCGATGTTCAGCACCGACACGCGCAGGTCGCGGTTGTTTTTCAGCGCGATCTCGATCAGCCGCTGCAGGCGCGGATCGACGAAGAACTCGCGCCAGCCGATCGCGGCGGCGGCCTGCCCGTTCGCGCTGCGCGCACGCGCGGCGTCCGGCTGCGTCGCGTAGACGCCACCCGCCGGGTACGCCTGCG
>NZ_JAAGPB010000638.1:0-4082 GCF_017104585.1 Burkholderia sp. Ac-20392 | reverse complement strand
GCCCGGCGGCGTGGCGACCGTGATCGGGACAAACCGGCGCACGAGCCCCGCTCTCGCCGCATTCGCGACCGGTACGGCGCTGCGCTACTTCGATTTCAACGACGCCTATGCGGGCAAGGAGACCGGCCATCCGAGCGACAACGTCGCCGCGTGCCTCGCGGTGGCCGAAGCGCAGCACGCCACCGGTCGCGACCTGATCCTGTCGATTGCGATCGCGTACGAAATCGCTTGCCGGCTGATGGACGCCGCCGCCATCAGCCCGCGCGGCTGGGACCACACCTGCTACAGCCTGCCCGCCGTCGCGCTCGCCGCGGGCAAGCTGATGCGCCTGCCCGCGCCGCAGCTCGTGCAGGCGGTGAACCTGTCGCTCAACAGCCATCTCGCGCTGAACCAGACGCGGGTGCAGCAGTTGTCCAACTGGAAGGCGCTCGCCGACGCGGACGCGGCGCGCAACGCGGTGTTTTCGACCGAACTCGCCCGTGCCGGCCTCACCGGTCCCGCGCCGATCTTCGAAGGAACGGCCGGGTTCTTCGAGCAGGTGTCGGGGCCGTTTACGCTCGATACGGGCGAATTCGGCGGGCGCGGCGGCACGTTCCGGATCGGCAAATGCTTCGTGAAGTTCTATCCGGCGCAGGGGCTCACGCAAACGGCGATTCCGGCCGCGCTCGCGGTCGCCGCGCAGGTCGGCGACCTGCGGCGCATCCGCCGCATCGAGATCCACACGACCGAAGTCGGCTACGTGACGGCCGGCCGCGATCCGGAGAAATGGGCGCCGTCGACCCACGAAACCGCCGATCACAGCCTGCCTTACATCGTCGCGCGGGCGATGCTCGACGGCGACATCACGACCCGAAGCTATGCGAGCGCCGCGCTGCGCGACCCGGCCTTGCGCGCGCTGATCGGCAAGATCACGGTCAGTGCGGATCCGGCGCTGACGGCCCGCTATCCCGCGCATGCGCCGAATCGCGTGACGGCCGTGTGCGACGACGGCGCGATTCATGCGATGCAGGTGGACGATCTGCCGGGTTCACCGGCGCAACCGATGCAGCGCGACGACTATGAAGCGAAGTTCACGAAGAATTGCCGGCCGCACTGGAGCGCGGCACGCATGCGCGCCGCGCTCGACGCCCTGTGGCGGCTCGATGAACAGCCCGACGTCGCAACGCTGCCGCCGCTGTTCGTCGTGAGCTGACCGATGCACGGCCGGCGCCACGCGACGTCACACTCAGCCGACGCTGTACGCGTCCGCCGCGACGTCGTCCGAGAGCGACTCCGCCGCCGCGATAATCATGCGACGCATCCAGCCGTGCGCGTTGCTCGCGTCGTACCGCTGATGCCAGTACAGCGACCACGTGACCGGCTCCATCGCGAGCGGCAGTTCGCGGATCACGAGACGCGGATCGCCGAGACTCAGCGCGTGCCGCTCCGACATGATCACCGCGTACGGCAGCGCATCGAGCATGTTCGGCACGACGAGCCAGTGCGGCACGTTGAGCACGATCCGGCGCTTGCAGCGCATGTTCGCGAGCAGGTTGTCGATCAGGCTGTGGTCGACCGGGTTGATCGACACGTTGAGGAAGTCGAGCGCGAGGAACCGTTCGAGCGTCAGCGGCTTGTCCGCGTCGGGATGGTTGCGGCTCAGCATGCAGACCATCCGGTCGTGAAAGACGGTTTCCGACGACAGCGTGCCGGAATGCTCGAGGCCCGCGCTGATCGCCATGTCGAGCCGCCCCGCTTCGAGCGCTTCGGCCGTCTTGGCCGCGCTCGGATGCACGACGTCCAGGCCGATATTCGGCGCCGCCGTGCGCATGCGTTGCAGCAATGCGGGCAGCAAAAGCAATTCGGTCAGATCCGACATTCTGACCGTGAAATGACGTTCCGACGTAAAGGGCTGGAATTGATAATCCGATTCAAATAATTCTTCTATTTGTTGCATGATTTGTCGGACTGGCGAGATCAGCGCCTGGGCGCGCGGCGTCAACTCCATCCCGATCGCGCCGCGCGCGAGGATCTCGTCGTTGAACAGATACCGCAGGCGCGACAGCGCATTGCTGACGGCCGGCTGCGTCAGGCCGACCTTCAGGCCGGCTCGCGTCACCTGTTTCTCGGTCAGCAGCGCATCGAGTATGACCAGCAGGTTCAGGTCGATCGAACGTAGATTCATGATTGAGACCATCCACTAAACGGGTTAATCGCACCCCGGTTCACGATTATCGCAATGGGGAAATCCCCTGATATTTAGTGCAATAAACGAGAATAGTCCAATCTTGACGTTTCAATATTTTTTATATACCCGCAACCATTGATTCGATTTTCGATTTAAACGACTCGTTTTCCAGTGATTTTTCTGAAAAACGAGTCAATCGGAGCCGCGAATCGATGGGGGGAAACGGCTGACGCCGACAATCGCGCTCGGGCCGCTGCCCGCCCGCGCATCAGACCGTCGCGACCGGATTCACCGGCGCACCGACCAGGCCCCGGATATGCAGCGGGGGCGCGGTCAGCAGGAACCGGTTTCGCCGATGCGCACGCAACCAGTTCGCGAGCGGCGTCAGATGCCACAGCTCGCCGAGGTGGATGCCGAGCTTGAACAGGCACAGCTCGTGCAGCGGCATCAGCGCACCCGGTTGCGCGAGCGGCTGCGCATGCTGCGGCCGCTCCTCGATCGCATGGTTGTCGGCCACGAGCGCGGCAAGCCGCGACTCGTCGATCCACTGCAGCAGGCGGGCGTCGCTGCTGTCCAGCACGCAGGCGCTCCCGACGGTCGCGGGCGACCCGCTCTCGTCGTTCAGCAGCAGGTCGGCGAACCCGGTATGGATGCAGACGATGTCGCCCTGCTCGACGCGCACGTCGTCTTCCTCCATCACGCGCATCAGCTGCGCGTAGCCGACTTTCGTGCGGGCGTCGCCGAAGTGATGCCGCAGATCGATCAGCACGCCGCGCCCCTGCACGCCGGTCCGCGCCATCACCTCGATGCCGAGGGCGCGCGCGCCGCCGGTGGCGTCCCCTTCCTGCGGCACCCGCAGATGCTCGCCCATCCGGAAACCGTTGTAGAACACGATTTCGGGCACGCCGTCGCCGTCCGCATCGAATACGCCGCCGACATGCGCGAGACCGTCCCATTGCGTCGAGAACTGCGAATGCATGCAGAACGAATCGTCGCAGACCACGTCGGTTGCGTTCGCTACCTGTTCGTCCGCGCGATAGCCGAAGTACGGCTTGCCGCCCAGCAGCGCCGGCATGATCGCCGGCGGCCGGCGGCGCGCGTTCAGCCCGCCGCCACGCGGCACGTCGAGCGGCAGGCTCAACGAGAACGACAGGCCTTCGCGCACCTCGGCGACGCCCTGCCGCACGTTGTCCGGAGTCAGCCAATTCAACCGTCCTTTCTGGTCGTCCGGACCGAAATCGCCCCAGTTCGAGCCGGGCGGCCGCTTGTTCCAGCGTGGTGTGCTCAAGATGGATCCCCTCCTTTCAGGTTCGAATGCGCGCCGGACGTCAACGCCGCCAGCGCATCGAGCGGCGCGTCGTCGGCGAGCGCCTGCACCGCGTCGCGCAGTTCGAGCGCGTGCGGCAAGCCGATCGTCGAACTCGCCGCGAGCACGAACTTCGCGACGAGCTCCTGTTCGGTCAGCGGCCGCGAATTGGTGCCCTTGCTCGACTCCACTCGCGCCTCGCGCACCTGTCCGTCGCGCAGCTCCACCCGCAGCACGGCGGGCAGGAAATGCGGGAACCGCTCGTCGCACCACGGATCGGCGACGCAGCGCACCTTCGCGGCCAGCGCACGGCGCGCGGGATCCCGCACGAGCTCGTCGTCGAAATCGTCGAACCAGACGCCGAGCCCGCCGCCGCCGAGCAGCGCGGCCGCGACGGTGTACGGCCCCGAGAACGCCGCCGCATAGCCGTCCGGCGGATTGGCCTTCAACTCGGCGGGTTCGCCGATCGTGCGCAGCGTCGACGCCGCGACCCGCAGTTCGGCGGACACCACGTCGTCGGCCGTCACGCCCTGCGCCTTCAACTGCAACGCCGCGTCGATGCCCGGGTGCGTGAAGTGATTGCACGGATACGGCTTGAAGATGATGAGC
>NZ_JAAGPB010000637.1:0-4143 GCF_017104585.1 Burkholderia sp. Ac-20392 | reverse complement strand
CCCCCGAACCCGGCGTGCTGTTTCTCGACGTGTCGCTCAACGGCGAGCCGACACACCGGATCGCCCGCGTCCAGCAGATCGACGGGCGACTCTACGCGGCCTCCGCCGACCTGAACGATCTCGGCGTCGCGACAGGCGATCGCACGCACGAGCCGTCGAACGCGCTCGTCGCGCTCGACACGCTCCCGGGGCTGCGCTACGACATGGACACGAGCCGCCAGACGCTCGACCTGCGCGTGCCCGACGCGCTGCGCATTCCGCACACGTTCGATACGCGCGCGCTCACCGCCGCGCCGCCCGCCACGGCCGGCCGCGGCTTCTTGCTGAACTACGATGCGTACGCGCAGACCCTCGCCCATTCGCCGCTCGCGATCTGGAGCGAGGCGCGCTACTTCGACCCGGCCGGCGTCTTCAGCAGCACCGGCATCGCGTACCTGTACGACGACCGGCAGCGCTACCTGCGCTACGACACGTCGTGGACGCGCTCGAACCCGGCGACGCTCACGACCACGCAGTTCGGCGACACGATCTCGTCGTCGCTGTCGTGGACGCGCTCGCTGCGCATCGGCGGCGTGCAATGGCGCAGCAACTTCGGCCTGCGCCCCGATCTCGTGACGTTCCCGGTGCCGGCGCTGTCCGGCAGCGCGGTCGTGCCGACGTCGGTCGACCTGTACGTGAACAACGTGCGCCAGTTCAGCGGCGACGTGCCCGGCGGGCCGTTCGTGATCAACAGCGTGCCGGGCATCACCGGCGCGGGCAACGCCACGGTCGTCACGCGCGACGCATTGGGCCGCTCGGTGTCGACGTCGATTCCGCTGTACATCGATACGCGCCTGCTCGCGCCGGGCCTCGCGAGCTATTCGGTCGAGGCCGGCTTCCTGCGACGCGCGTACGGCATCACCTCGTTCGACTACGCACACACGCCGGCGGCGAGCGGCTCGCTGCGCTACGGCATCAGCGAGCGGCTGACCGTCGAGGCGCACGCGGAAGCGACGACCGGTGTCTACAACGCCGGCGCGGGCGTGCTCGCACGCATCGGCAACGGCGGCGTCGCGAACGCGTCGCTGGCCGTCAGCGCGCAGCGCAGCGCTGGTGCGCAGGTCGGCCTCGGCTACCAGTACGTGACGCCGCATTTCTCGATCGACGCGCAAACGCAGCGCGCATTCGGCGGCTACGGCGACCTCGGCGCGCGCGAAGGCATCCCGGTGTCGAGCGCCTCGGACCGCATCACGGTGTCGTTTCCGTTCCTGCGCGCGCAGACGCTGTCGTTCAGCTATCTCGGCCTCAAGTACCCAGGCATCGACGCATCGCGCATCGGCTCGATCGCGTACCTCGTCAATCTCGGCATGCTGACCTCGCTGACCGTCAGCGCGTTCCAGGATTTCCGGCAGCGCGACACGCGCGGCTTCTTCGCGAGCCTGAGCATCGGCCTCGGCGGCAACACGTCGGTCTCGGCCAGCGCAGGGCGGCAGAACGGCGAATCGACCTACGCGGTGAACGCCTCGCGCCCGCCCGACTACGGCGGCGGCTTCGGCTGGAACGTGCAGGCGGGCACCAGCGCCGCGCTGCGCTACGGGCAGGGTCAATTGCAGTATCTCGGCCGCGCCGGCGAGGTCACGCTGCTCGCACAGTCGTTCGGCGGGCGCGGCAACGCGTCGGTCGACGTCACGGGTGCGCTCGTGCTGATGGACGGCCGGCTGATGACGGCGCGCCGCATCGACGACAGTTTCGCGCTCGTCTCGACCGATACGGGGCGCGTCCCCGTGCTGCACCAGAACCGGCTGATCGGCGAAACCAACCGCGCCGGCTACCTGCTGGTGCCCGACCTGAACGCCTACCAGAACAATCGCGTCGCGATCGACGGCGCGACGCTACCGGCCGATGCGCGCATCGCCGACACGACGCTCGACGTCGTGCCGCAGGCGCGCTCCGGCGTGCTCGCGCATTTCGCGGTGTCGCGCTACAGCGCGGCGTCGATCATCCTGCACGCGCCCGACGGTACGCCGCTGCCGCCGGGGCTCGAAGTCCGCGACGTCGAGAACGGCCAGCGCACGATCGTCGGCTACGACGGCCTCACGTTCGTCGACGGCCTCGTCGAGCACAACCGCCTGGAAATCTCCGGCAACGGCCACGATTGCACGGTTGCCTTCGCGTACCGGCGGCCGGACGACGGCAGGCTGCCGCGGATCGGCCCGCTGACCTGCTCGCCGCGCTAGCGCCCGCGCCGCTCCCGCCCTCGACGGGCTTGTGCCGGACACCCGGCCGCGAATGCTAAAATCACCGGATTCCTCGGCGGCGCACGCCGCTCAATCTCCCTTCGAAGAATCGCCATGACGTCCCAACTGCACAAAAAGGGCGAGGCCTGGTCGGCCCGCTTCTCGGAACCGATGTCCGAGCTGGTCAAGCGCTACACGTCGTCGGTATTTTTCGACAAGCGCCTCGCGCTCGTCGACATCGCCGGCTCGCTCGCGCACGCGAACATGCTCGCCGCGCAGAAGATCATCAGCGCCGACGACCTGGCCGCGATCGAACGCGGGATGGCGCAAATCAAGGGCGAGATCGAGCGCGGCGAATTCGAATGGCAGCTCGACCTGGAAGACGTCCACCTGAACATCGAGGCGCGCCTGACCGCGCTGATCGGCGACGCCGGCAAGCGCCTGCACACGGGCCGCTCGCGTAACGACCAGGTCGCGACCGACATCCGCCTGTGGCTGCGCGGCGAGATCGACCGCATCGGCGGCCTGCTGAACGACCTGCGCGGCGCGCTGCTCGACCTCGCGGAACAGAACGCCGACACGATCATGCCGGGCTTCACGCACCTGCAGGTCGCCCAGCCCGTCACGTTCGGCCACCACCTGCTCGCGTACGTCGAGATGTTCTCGCGCGACGCGGAGCGCATGCGCGACTGCCGCACCCGCGTGAACCGCCTGCCGCTCGGCGCGGCCGCACTCGCCGGGACGAGCTACCCGATCGATCGTCACGCCGTGGCGAAGACGCTCGGCTTCGACGGTATCTGCGCGAACTCGCTCGATGCAGTGTCGGATCGCGACTTCGCGATCGAATTCACGGCCGCCTCCGCGCTCGTGATGACGCACGTGTCGCGCTTCTCCGAAGAACTCGTGCTGTGGATGAGCCCGCGCGTCGGCTTCATCGACATCGCCGACCGCTTCTGCACCGGCAGCTCGATCATGCCGCAGAAGAAGAACCCGGACGTGCCCGAGCTCGCGCGCGGCAAGACGGGCCGCGTGAACGGCCACCTGATGGCGCTGCTGACGCTGATGAAGGGCCAGCCGCTCGCGTACAACAAGGACAACCAGGAAGACAAGGAACCGCTGTTCGACACGGTCGACACCGTCGCCGATACGCTGCGGATCTTCGCCGAGATGGTTGCCGGCATCACCGTGAAGCCGGAAGCGATGCGCGCGGCCGCGCTGCAGGGCTTCTCGACCGCCACCGACCTCGCCGACTACCTCGTGAAGCGCGGCCTGCCGTTCCGTGACGCGCACGAAGCCGTCGCACACGCCGTGAAGATCTGCGACGACCGCGGCATCGACCTGGCCGACCTGACGCTCGACGAGATGAAGCAGGACCTGCCGAACGTCGCGCACCTGATCGGTGAAGACGTGTTCGGCTACCTGACGCTCGAGGGTTCGGTCGCCAGCCGCAACCACCCGGGCGGCACCGCGCCCGACCAGGTGCGTGCGGCGGTCAAGGCTGCGCGCGCCGCGCTCGGCCAGTAAGCCCGCTGTTCCGGACGGACGCCTTCGGCGTCCGTTTTTCATTCGGGCGGCCGTCGCGCCGCCCATCGCCTTCCCTGCTTCCCGAATGCCGCCGATGACCTTTTCCGCCGCGCTCTTCGACATGGACGGCCTGCTCGTCGATTCCGAGCGGACCATCATGAACACGTGGATCGACGTGTCGAATGCGCACGGCGTCACGCTGACCACTACCGACTACCTGCAGATCGTCGGCCGCTCGTTCGCCGAAGGCCAGGTCATCCTGGCGCGCCTGATCGGCAATCCCGATACGTTCGACGCGGTGCGCACCCGCGTGCGCGAACAGCTCGCGGCGCCCGAACCGCATCCGAAGTTTCCGTTGAAGCCCGGCGCGTTCGCGCTGCTCGACACGCTCGCGCGGGCCGGA
>NZ_JAAGPB010000636.1:0-3982 GCF_017104585.1 Burkholderia sp. Ac-20392 | reverse complement strand
CCGCGGGCCGCTGTTCGATCCGAACGAAATGAACAACCGGTCGCCGGCCGCGCTGCTGCGCAAGGTCGACGCGACCGAACTCGCGCCCGAGCTCGCCGCGCGCTTCGGCGCGCCGGTGCGGCGCGAGCCCGAGCAGCTGGTGCGGGCGATGGGCCTGGCCGTAGAGGCCTATCTGCAGAGCGACGAGATGGCGCCGTTCACGTCGCGCTTCGACGCGTTCCTGCGCACGCGCAAGCCGCTCGCGCCGGCCGAGATGCGCGGCCTCGCGCTGTTCCGCAATCCGGACAAGGGCAACTGCATGAGCTGCCATACGCTGTCGGAGACGTCGAGCCGCCCGGAGCGTTCGCTCTTCACCGATTTCGGCTACGACGCGATCGCGGTGCCGCGCAACCGCGCGCTGCCGGCGAACCGCGATCCGCGCCATTTCGACAACGGGCTGTGCGACACCGCACGGCGGCTGCGCTGGCCCGAGCCGACGCAATGGTGCGGCTACCTGCGCACGCCGGGGCTGCGCAACGTCGCGGTCAAGCAGACGTTCATGCACAACGGCGTGTTCACGACGCTGCGCGACGCGGTCGCGTTCTACAACACGCGCTCGACCGACCCGGGCTTCTGGTATCACGGGGCCAGAACGTTCGACGACGTGCCGGCCGCCTATCGCGGCAACATCAACGTCAACTCGACGCCGATGAACCGCCGGCCCGGCACGCCGCCCGCGCTGACCGACGCGGAAATCGACGATATCGTCGCGTTCCTCGGCACGCTGACGGACGCGCGCTATACGCAGGTTGCGGCCCCCGTGGCGCCCGCTGCCCCTGCTGGCCCTGCTGGCCGGATCACGCGAACCGCCTTACCGGCTCGCTGACCCTGGCCGAACGGCCAGCCAGACGCGCACCCGCTTGCGGCCGCCGCAAACACTGGTTATATTTACAGTACTGTATTTATGAACAGTGAGGTGCGAGATGGAACATCTGGTCCGTATCGTCAACGAAGCCGATCGCCAAGTGCTGGCGTGGCTTCGCGCCCAGGTCGGCGATGCCCGCGTCGAGCGCGCGGCTCGCCAGCTCGGGCATACGCGCAAGCCCTTCCCGTCCGGCGTATGCCGGTATCTGGGCATGAGCGCGCCGGCCACGCTGCGCCAGGCCGAACGGCCGCGCGCCGCACGCGATTTCTCGGTCGGTGATCGTTACCTGTCGCTGATCCGCCAGCACCTCGCCACGCATTCGGCCAGCCGATGAAATGGCGGCGGCTTGCCGCGTCGGTGGCCCGGAAAGCTGCGGGGCTCGCATATTCGCAAGCCTCGCCGGTCGCCACCGCGCTTAGGTGGCCGCCATGGCTTCCCGTACGAGGCGGCCCAGCGTTTCGAACGCCGCTTCGTGCGCCGCATCGAACACGCGCGTGCAAGCGAGCCGGATATAGCCGTCGAAGCGGTCGGAATTCGAGAAGATCGAACCGGGCGCGATCCTGACGCCGTGTGCGAGCGCGGCATCGAACAGCGGCTCCGAACGCACACCGTCCGGCAGCGCAATCCACAGCAGCATCCCGCCCGGCGGCTGGTTCATCCGGGTTCCGGCCGGGAAATGCCGTGCAATCGCATCGATCGTCACGTCGCGCTGCACGCGCAACTGTTCGCGGAACCTGTGCAGATGGCGATCGAACGCGCCCGAACCGACGAATTCGGCCGCAACGGCCTGCAGCAACGCTGCGTTGTGCCGGCTGTGCGCGAACTTCAGCATCTTCACGCGCGCGTGCCAGCGCCCCGCGCTGATCCAGCCGAGCCGCATCCCGGGGGCCAGCACCTTGTTGAACGACGGGCAGTAGAGCACCGTGCCGTCGCGATCCCATGCCTTCACCGGCTTGACCGGCTGCGGCGCCTCGACGAGCTCGCGATAAGGCTCGTCCTCGATCACGGCCACGCCATGGCGCGAACAGAGCGAGACGAGCGCGGCCTTGCGCTCGTCGGGCATCACGCAGCCGAGCGGGTTCTGCAGGTTCGGCACGACCACCACGGCCCGAATGTCCGGGTACGCGGTCAGCGCCACTTCGAGCGCCTCGATCGACAGGCCGGTTGTCGGGCTGGCCGGGATTTCGAGCGCGCGCAAGCCGAGGCTTTCGAGCAACTGGATCAAGCCGAAGAAGGCCGGCGATTCGATCGCGATCGTGTCGCCGGGGCGCGCCACCGCGCGCAATGCGAGATTCACGGCATCGACGCCGCCACTCGTCGACATCACGTCGTCCGGCGTCACCGTCACGCCATACGACAGCGCGCGCTTGGCCATCGTCTGCCGGAATTCGGGCGAACCGCCAACAGGCCCCGCATCGGTCAGCAACGTGGGCTTGCGCCGCAACAGGCGGATCGCGAGCGCCTGCAGGCGCTCGGCCGGGTACAGCGTGGCCAGCGCGGACGCCCCGCCGAGATTCAGCGCATCGGGCGCCGCATTTGCACGGTCGATCACGCGCGACACGCGTTCGTGCAGGCCCGCGAACGGCGGCTCGACGCTCAGCGGCGGCCCGTCGCTTTCCGGCAGCGTTTCGAGCGCGACCGCCGCGCGGCGCCGCACGAAGTAGCCGGAGCGCGGCTTCGCCTCGCACCAGCCCGTATCCTCGAGCCGCCGGAATGCCTGGATCGCGGTCGACAGGCTCACGCCGTGCTGTGCCATGAATGCGCGCACCGACGGCATCCGGTCGCCGGGCGACAGCGTGCCGGCCGCGATGATGCGGCGGTAATGCTCGGCGAGCCGTTCGTAAAGCGGTTCGCCGTCCATCGGCAAGGGCGGGCGGGATGAATCGGTGAAAGGCGTCATGCAGCCGATCGTGCCCGCGCGGCCAATCGCACGCCAGATACAGATTCCGGGGAAACCCACCGATACAGCGACACAAAATCGTCGTCTGCACCGCAACAGATTCCCGGCCCCTGAATCTGTCGTGCCGGTGCCCGTTTCCCTAACCTGATTGCACGCTGTCGCCTCGCCGTCGCAAGGCCGCGCAACCGGGAAAGGAAATCGCCATGCGGACGCATCACATCCGGCTCGACGCCGGGCAAAGCCACTTTGCGTGGTTCGACAAGGGAAGCCAGGTGATCGTGCTGGATGGCGCGCTTGCGGTCACGCTGCGTCACGGCGGGCTGGACTGGCTGCCCGACGCGCCGCAGCACATTCGCCGCCTGCTCGACGAGGGCGAATGCCTGACGCTCGAGACAGCCGGTCATGTGGCGCTGTCGGCCGGCGGCACGGGTGCGGTCAGTACGACGGTCATGGAGCCGAGTGAACGGCCCGGCGTGTTCGCGGTGTGGCTCGCGATCCTGCGCCGGCTGTCCGAACGGATACGCGGTGGCCATCACGTGCGCGAACACTCCTGAATTGGAGACTTGCCGCGTCACCACGGAGCATCAAGCCGACACCGCGACATCCGGCGGAGGTCTGGAGCGATCCGGTTCGGCCGCACTCGTGCAGATCGACCAACCGTGACCAGTCCAACCGCCGGAGCCTGCCTGCCACGCGGCGGTCACGACATCACCGCACGTTCCTGCGCCGCTCGATCCACTCGAACACCGCCATCCCTGCCAGCATCGCGACGACGAACACGATTCCCTTCGCCGATCCAAAGCCAATCGACACGATCGCGGGCCCCGGGCAGAACCCGGCGATCCCCCAGCCGATGCCGAACACGGCACTTCCCGCAACCAGCCGCACGGTGATCGCCCGCACCGCCGGCAACTGCATCGGCAAGCCGAGCCACGTCCGGGTCCGGCGCTTCGCCCAGGCAAACGCGAACACGGCCACGCCCGTCGCGCCGGCCATCACGAACGCGAGCGACGGATCCCAGCGGCCCGCCACGTCGAGAAAGCCGAGCACCTTCTGCGGATTGGCCATGCCCGACACGATGAGGCCGACGCCGAACAGCAGCCCCGCCAGAAACGCGAACCCTGCCTGCATGTCAGCCTCCCAGCACGTGCTGTCGCACGAAGACGGTTACGAAGCCA
>NZ_JAAGPB010000635.1:0-260 GCF_017104585.1 Burkholderia sp. Ac-20392 | reverse complement strand
TAGTTAGGACACTACGACATCACACAGTGCACATATGCACAATCGCAGTACTGCGGAGACAGCAAGTAACAATGTGCACACATTACAGTAGTACCGAAGTATGTGTGGATTGTAAACAACTACACGAGTGTCAGAAGCAGAAGACTGACTTCGGCAACAATACTAATAGTGTGGTATTTTTCACTATGTTATGTATATCCGTTGTACTGTGATGTTTTTTTTTTTTTTTTTTTAATGATACGGCCACCCCCGCGCTCTAC
>NZ_JAAGPB010000634.1:0-4038 GCF_017104585.1 Burkholderia sp. Ac-20392 | reverse complement strand
CCGTTGCACCCGCATCGAACCCGCCGCCCAGCGCGCCGATCAGCCCGACACGCAGCGTCCTCTGCCGGCCGAGCAGCGCGATCATCTGCGCGCGCTCGTCGATCAGGGTGAGGTCCGCGACGTCCACATCCTTCTGCATCAACACGCCGCGCCGGTGACGGTCGGTCGCGATCTCCACGATCTTCTGCGCGGCCGCGACCGCGTCCTGCTGCTGCGCGACGAGCGTCTGCGACGTCTGCAGCGACGTGACGAACTGCGCGACCTGCCCGAGCGCATCGTCGACGGTCTTGTTGTACAGCCCGATCGCCACGTCGGCCTGCGCGACATCCGCACCGAGTTTCGCCTTCAGCCGGCCACGATCGAAGATCGGCAGCGAGATCGCCGGGCCGATGGAACCGGCGAGCGCATCGCGCGAGAACAGCGATGCGGGCGTCAGCGCGAACACGCCGCCGAGTGCGACGAGGTTCACGTCCGGATAGAACTGCGCGCGCGTCGAATCGGCATTCGCGAACGCGGCCTCGACCCGCAACCGCGCGGCGACGATGTCGGGCCGGCGGCCCAGGAGATCGGCCGGCAGCCGCGCGGGCAGCGCGCCGCCCGCAAAGGCGCCGACACGCGGCCGCTGCAGCGCGAGCCCTCGCTCCGGGCCGCGGCCCGACAGCACGCCGAGCTGCAGTTGCGCAAGCTTGATCTGCTCGTCGTTCAGCGAGATCTGCGCGAGCAACTTGCTGCGCTTGATCGATGCGTCGCTCGCGTCGTATGCATTGTCGAGCCCGCGCGCTGTGCGCTCGCGCAGCACGGTCGTCACGCGCTGGCTGACCTTCAGCTTCTGCTGCAACAGCTCCTGCGTCGCATACGCCTGGTCGAGCTGGCAGTACACGGTGACGATCGCCACCGCCAGCGTGAGCCGCACCTGCTCGGCCTCGACCCGCGCCGCTTCGCGCAGCGACATCAGGCTCTTCGTCGCGGCGCGGTTCTTCCCCCACAGGTCGAGCTGGTAGGTCAGCCCGACGAACACCGACGACGGCGAGGTGTTCGGATCGCCGAAAATTTCGACGGGTACGCGATAGCCGCTGACCGACACGTTGGCAACGTCGTCGCCCGGCTTCGGCATCCGTGCGCGGCTGACCGTCGCGCCGGCCGTGCCCGTCAGCCCCGTCAACGAATCGAACTGCTGAAGCTGCGCCTGCGCGATCCGCAGCCGCGCCTGCGCGACCTGCACGTCGGGGTTGTTTTGCGATGCCTCGGCAACCAGCGCGTCGAGTTGCGGATCCTTCAACTGCTTCACCCAGTCGGGCGCGGGCCACGCGCCGTTCACGCCGGGGCCGGCCGTGTGCGCGAGCGCATCGTCGGCCGGCGCGTGCAACGACAGCGACGGCAGGAAGCCCGACGGCACGCATCCGCTCAACGCCAGCGACACCGCCGCTGCGACGATCATCGCCGAGCCGTTCTTTACGCTACGTGCCGGACACGCTGCTTGTTTCACACGCCGCATCGCGCCCCTCATCCCTGCTGAATGCGCTGCGCACGCGCGGCCAGGCGCGGCCGCGTGCGTTCGAGCGGACCGAGCCGGCCGAACAGGCCGTCCGCGACGCCGAACAGGATGCCGGCGAGCTTCGCGCGCTTGTCGCGTTCGACGAGCGCGATCTGCACGATCTGCCACACGGTCAGCAGGTTCGGCACGATCGCCACCGGAAAGCGCAGCCCGTACTGCATCCCGAGCTGCACCGCATTGCGTGCGCTGTAGTAGCGCCGTTGCCACGAGTGATTCATCGACGTCATTTCAAAAGGGCCGATCGCATGACGCTGCTTCGCGCCGATCCGGTGCGGCAGCACCAGCGACGGCACGACATAGAGCGGCACGTTGCGCGACAGTGCGCGAAAACTGTATTCGGTATCGACGTGATCGATGAACAGCGTCTCGTCGAAACGGCCGAGCACGTCGAACGCATCGCGCGACACGACGCAGCCCGACGAGATCAGGAACGCGCAGCGCTGCAGCGGCGCGCCCGGCTCGATGCGCAGGCGGCGCAGCCCGATCCCGTTGGTCGACAGTTCGGGCAGGAAGCTGCGCGCGTTCTCGTCGAAGATGCGCGGGCCGGCCAGGAACGCCCGCCCGCCAAGCCCCGCGCAGACATCGCGCATCGCCGGGAAATACGCTGCCGGCACCGACGAATCCTGGTCGAACAGCGCGACGGCATCGATGCGATCGCGAAACAGCGCGGCAAGCCCCGCGTTGTAAGCGCCCGCGATCCCGCCGCGATTGCCGTGATGCAGCAGCGCGATGCCTTCGCGCGCGCACAGCTCGCGAGCCCGTGCATCGGGCTGCGGCGTGTTGTCGACGACGAGCAGCGCATCGCACGCGTGCCGCCATGCGCCGAGCGCGTCGAGCTGCGCATCGCTCGGGTGATACAGGATCACAAGTGCGCCGAGTGTCGTCATGTTCCTCTCCTCAATGCCCGAACGACGCCGCCGCGCCGCGCTTCGGCCGCGTCAGCCACATCATTGCCGCGAGTGCGAGACACGTCATGCTCGCCATCCAGAACATGTCGTTGGTCGCCATCATGTAGGCCTGCTGCATCACGACCTGGTGCAGCGTCGTCAGCTCGCGCACGCCGTCCACGCCCATCGCGTTCAGCGTGTGCACGAAGCGCTGCGTGTTCGCCGATGCATGCGTGACGGATTGCGACACGACGTCGTAGTGATAGGTCGCGCGGTTGTCCCACAGCGTCACGCTCATCGCGGTGCCGAATGCGGCCGACAGCGTGCGCAGGAAGTTCGACAGGCTCGACGCGGCCGCGAGCCGGTCATCCGGAATGCGCGACAGCGTCGCGGCGGTCAGCGGAATGAAGAAGCACGGCAACCCGATCCCCTGGATCAGCCCCGGCGCGGCGATCTGCGCGAACGTCATCTTCAGCGTGAAATGCGCATCCCATGCGAGCACGGCCGCGAACACGAGGAAGCCGAAAGTCGCGAGCACGCGCGCGTCGAAGCGATGCGCATGGAGCCCGACGAGGATCGAGAACACCAGCGCGAGGACACCGAGCGACGCCGTGGCGAGCCCCGCGTGAAACGCGTTGTAGCCCATCACGGCCTGCATCCACAGCGGGAACACGACGCCGACCACCGAGAAGCTCATCATCCCGAGCGAGATGATCAGCACGCAGAACGAGAACGTGCGATCGCGGAACAGGCTGAGATCGACGACGGGATGCGCCTCGCCCGCTTCCCAGATCAGCAGCGACACGATCGAGAGCCCCGCGACCACCGCGAGCGTGACGATCAGCGGCGAGCCGAACCAGCCGCGATCGTGACCGAGATCGAGCATCGCCTGCAGCGAGCCGACGCCGATCACGAGCAGCACGATGCCCGGCACGTCGATCGGGCCGGCTTCGCCGCGTTGCGCATCGGGGCGCAGCATCGCGGTGCAGACCGCGAACGAGAACAGCCCGATCGGCAAGTTGATCAGGAAGATCCACGGCCACGAGAAGTTGTCGACGATCCAGCCGCCGACCACCGGCCCGAAGATCGGCGCGAGCAGCACCGTCATCGCCCACAGCGCGAGCGCGATCGTGCGCTTGTCCGGCGGGAACGTGCGCAGCAGGATCGTCTGCGACAGCGGCACCATCGGCCCTGAAAACAGCCCCTGCAGCGCGCGGCAGATCACGAGCACATGCAGGTCGCGCGCGAGCCCGCACAGCAGCGACGTCAGCGTGAACAGCAACACCGCACCGACGAACAGCCGCAACTCGCCGACGCGGCGCGCGAGCCAGCCGGTCAGCGGCACCGCGATCGCGGCCGCGACCGAATACGAGCTGATCACCCACGTGCCCTGGCTGTTCGAGACGCCGAGACTGCCGGAGATCGCCGGCACCGCGACGTTCGTCACGGTCGAGTCGAGCACCTCGATGAAGGTCGCGAGCGACAGCGCGAACGTCAGCAGCGCGAGCCGGATGCCGCGCATCGGCTGCGCGGCCGGCTTGGGGGCCGGCACGTCGAACGCGGACGGCGTGGATCGGAAGAGCGCCGGGTGGGGAA
>NZ_JAAGPB010000633.1:0-3921 GCF_017104585.1 Burkholderia sp. Ac-20392 | reverse complement strand
CCGTGCTGCGCAGCACGCGCCAGTCGACATCGCCGATGCCCGACTGATCGCCGATTGCGAGCGCGGCGACGATGCCTCGGTGGCTCGCGTCGCCGCCGAGCGTCGCGCCGATACGCGCGCGCAGCGCGTCGCGCAGCCGATCGATCGATGCACGCCACCCCGATGCACGCGCATCGAGCAATTCCGCCCGCCGGGGCGCGCTGACATAACCGATCGCGCGAATGCCTGCGGCAAGCCACGCCGCCTCGCTGTCGCGCACACCCGGATTGGCCTCGGCATGCGGGCGCTTCAGCCGCACGACGAATCGCCAACGCTGCGCGGCGCGCAAATCAGGCAGTGGATCGCGTGTCGCCGATGCGCCATACGCGCGCCACGACAGCCGGATCAACGGTGGAAAGCGGGCCAGCTCCGCATCGTTCGACTCGACCGCGAACAGTAGCCGTGCACCTGTTTCGTCGACCGTGGGCAGCCCCCGGATCACGCCGGTGACGACGATGTCGCGCCCTTCCCACTCGACGGGCAGGCTGTCGTCCAACCGCCATTCGGCCCGCGCGGCTGCATAGCCGAACCCGACGACGCCGGCCGCGAGCGCGCACAGCACCCATCCGAACGCGACGGTCGTACGCGTGCGCCGGCGGCGCATGCTCCACGTGCCGAGCACCACGCAGCCCGCGAGTATGGCTGCACCGATCGTCCATGCGAGCGCACCCGGCAGCGCCGCCTGCCGCTGCAGCACGACCACGCCGAGCGCGAACGCGATCCACCACACGCGCATCGCCCCTCCTCGTCGACCCGGCACCGCCATTGAACATGCGGCGCCTTCCGGCAACGATTATGCGGACGAAAGGGCGAGTCGCGGCAGCGCGGCGAGCGCGTTAGCCGAAGTGCATAGGGACACGGCGCCGGCGTCGATCCCGCGCAGTTCGGCAAGCACGTCGCCGATGCGCGGCACCTGGTCGGGCGTGTTGCGGGATTTGTAGGCCCATTCGGGCGCGATGTCGGGTGCGTCCGTCTCGACGACGATCGCATCGAGCGGCAACTGCGCCGCGAGCCGGCGGATCTGCAGCGCGCGCGTGAAGGTCACGTTGCCGCCGAAGCCGAGATGCAGCCCGTGCGCGAGATACGCTTCGGCCTGCTGAAAACTGCCGTTGAACGCATGCGCGATGCCGCGCCGCACGCCGAAACGGCGCAGCCCGGCGAGCACGCGATCCTGCGACTTGCGCACGTGGCACAGCACGGGCAAGTCGAATTCGCGCGCGAGCTTCAGTTGCCCCTGGTAGAAGAACTGCTGCCGGTCTTCGTCGAGCCCCGGCACGAAATAGTCGAGCCCGATCTCGCCGATCGCGACGAAGCGCGGATCGTCGAGGCTCGCCTCGATCTCCATGCGCAGCAGGTCGAGATCCTCGTCGCGTGCGCGTGGCGTATACATCGGATGGATACCGAGCGCGTAGACCGCACCCGGCGTGCGTTGCGCGAGTTCGCGCACCGTCGTGAAGTTGTCGCGCCCGACGCTCGGGATCACGATGCGCGACACGCCGGCCGCGCGCGCCGCGCGCGCAACCGTGTCGCGGTCGGCGTCGAACTCGGCGGCATCGAGATGGCAGTGCGTGTCGATCCACATGGCGGCAGTCCTGCGCCCTGGCGCCGCGCCGGGACGACCCCGGCAGCAGGCCAAGCGCGTTCGCTTCTTACACCGGCAGCGCCGGCTCCTCGTGCAGCACGCCGTCGCGCAGCCGCATGATGCGGTCGCAGCGCGCGGCGAGATCGGGATCGTGCGTGACGATCACGAAGCTCGTCTCGAGCGTCTCGGACAACTCGAGCATCAGGTTGAACACCGTATCGGCCGTCGTGCCGTCGAGGTTGCCGGTCGGCTCGTCGGCGAGCACGCACGCGGGCTTCGTGACCAGCGCGCGCGCGATCGCGACCCGCTGCCGTTCGCCGCCCGACAGCTCGCCCGGCCGGTGCTTCGCACGCGGGCCGAGACCGACGCGCTCGAGCATCGTCTGCGCCTGCTCGCGCGCGTCTTCGGTCGTCATCCGGCGAATGCGCAGCGGCATCGCGACGTTGTCGAGCGCGGTGAACTCGGGCAGCAGGTGATGAAACTGATAGACGAAGCCGAGCGCACGGTTGCGCAGTTCGTTGCGCTCGCGCTCGGCGAGTTGCGTGAACGGCTTGCCGAGCAGCGACACCTCGCCCGCGCTCGGCTCGTCGAGCCCGCCCAGCACGTGCAGCAGCGTGCTCTTGCCGGAACCCGACGCACCGACGACCGCGAGCTTCTCGCCACGCCGCACCGTCAGCTCGGTATTGTTGAGCACCTGCACGTTGAAGCCGCCCTGCACGAAAGCCTTCGTGACCCCGCGCGCCTGAAGCACGTATTCCTGCATACCTGCCGAATCCTGTCTGTTGTGTTGTCGTGAATCCGCGAATGCGGTCGCGCGATCATTCATAGCGGAGCGCCTCCGCCGGCTTCACCTTCGCCCCGCGCCAGCTCGGATAGAGCGTCGCGATCGCCGACAGCGCGAATGCGATCAGCCCGATCCGGATCACGTCGCTCGCGACGAGTTCGGACGGCAGTTCGCTGATGAAGTACACGGACGGCGGCAGGAACTGCACGCCGAACAGGTGCTCGATCATCGGGATCAGCCACGGGATGCTCCACGCGATCAGGCAGCCGAGCGCGACGCCCGACGCCGTGCCGACGAAGCCGATCGTCACGCCCTGCACGACGAAGATCTTCATGATCGACCCCGGCTGCGCGCCGAGCGTGCGCAGGATCGCGATGTCGGCCTGCTTGTTGGTCACCGTCATCACGAGCGACGACACGAGGTTGAACGCGGCCACCGCGATGATCAGCGTGAGGATGATGAACATCATCCGCTTCTCGATCTGCACGGCCGAGAACCATGTCTTGTTCTGCTGGGTCCAGTCGCGGATGTACAGGCTGCCCGACAGCGTATGCGACAGCTCGACCGCCACGTCCGGCGCCTTCTGCATGTCCTTCAGCCGCAGCCGCACGCCGGTCGGCGCTGTCATCCGGAACAGCGCCTCGGCGTCGCGGATGTTGATCATCGCGAGCGTGCTGTCGTATTCGTAGTGCCCGGACTCGAACACGCCGACGACCGTGAACTGCTTCAGCCGCGGCATCATGCCGGCCGGCGTGATCGACCCTTCCGGCGCAACCAGCGTGACCTTGTCGCCGACCGTCACGCCGAGGTTGCCCGCGAGCGCATCGCCGAGCACGATGCCGAACTGGCCCGGCACGAGCGCGCCGAGCTGGCCCGCCTTCATGTCCTTGCCGATGTCCGACACCTGCGGCTCGAGCGTCGGCTCGACGCCGCGCAGCATCACGCCACTCACCGCGTCCTGGCGGGTGAGCAGCGCCTGCGCATCGACGTACGGCGCCGCGCCGATCACCGAAGGATTGCGGCGCGCTTCCTGCGCGGTCAGTTGCCAGTCGGGCATCGAGCCCGTCGGCGAGAACACCTCGACGTGCGCGAGCACCGACAGCATGCGGTCGCGCACTTCTTTCTGGAAGCCGTTCATCACCGACAGCACGACGATCAGCGCCGCGACGCCGAGCGCGATCCCGAGCATCGACACGAGCGCGATGAAGGAAATGAAGCCGTTACCGGTCGTGCGTTTGCCGGCGCGCGTGTAGCGCCAGCCGATCTGCCATTCGTACGGAAGTTTCAAGCGAATCCTTTCTGCTGGTTACGGCGGGGAGGCGCCCCGCGGCCGGACCGCCGCCCGGTGGCGGCCACCGGCCCGGGCACGGTCGAAAAACGGCCGCCGGACGCGAACGGGCCGTCAGCCGGCCCGATCACGCGCGCAGTTTGCCATACAATGCGCACCATCATGCACGACCGACGCCTCCATTTTCTCGTTCCGTTCGCGCTGCCGTCGGCGGCCGATGCGGCCTCA
>NZ_JAAGPB010000632.1:0-238 GCF_017104585.1 Burkholderia sp. Ac-20392 | reverse complement strand
GCATTAAAAAAAAAAAAAATGTTTATACAGACCCTGTTTCTGTTTCTAAACATGATACCGACCCTAATGTGTCTACTCATTCGTCTCGCCCTCATTTTCCTCTGTATCCTGCTGTACGTGCTCTCCTCGTTATGTCTTCTCTAGCTAGCCGTCGTCGTCTACACCATCCTCTCACCACTATTGACTACGCTTCTTATCTGTCGCTTGTGTCGACTTGTCGTCTCTCTTGCTTTCTGTT
>NZ_JAAGPB010000631.1:0-4207 GCF_017104585.1 Burkholderia sp. Ac-20392 | reverse complement strand
GACGCCGCACGCGAGCACGGTCGGGCCGCGCCGCACCAGCGCGGCGATCAGCGCGCGCACGGGGGCGCCTCGGGACGACGGCGGACGGTCGTACGACCAGGGCAGACGGAGAATGGCATGCGGATTCCTCGGAAGCGGGCCGTCGGGCACCGGGTATCCGCAAGGCTAATCCGGATTTTTGGCGAAGTAAAATGATATAAATACAATCTGTAACAAGAGAAAGTGATATGAAAATCCCTCTGCTCGAAACCTTCCGGGCCGTCGTCCAGGAAGGCAGCGCGCTGCGCGCGGCCGAACGGCTCGGCTGCACGCAGTCGAACGTCACCGCGCGGCTGCGCCAGCTCGAAGAGTCGCTCGACGCGCCGCTGTTCGACCGGCACGGCAAGCGGCTGGTGCTGAACGATGCCGGGCGCCGGCTGATCCCTTACTGCGACCGCATCCTGCGCCTCGTCGACGAAGCGACGCAGGTGGTGCGCGAGACGCCGGTCGCGCGCAGTTTCCGGCTCGGCTCGATGGAAAGCACGGCGGCCACGCGGCTGCCGGCGCTCGCCGCCGCGTTGAAGGAGTGCGATCCGGCGCTCGGCCTCGCGGTGCAGATCGGCAGCGAGCCGGATCTGGCCGACGCGCTGCTGCGAGGCCGGATCGACGCCGCGCTCACCGCGCGGGCGGTCGTCCGCCCCGGCTTGCGCTACGAGCCGGCGTTCGCCGAAGAGATGGTGCTGGTGAGCGCGGCCACGGTGACGCGGCGGCAGGTGCTGGCCGACAACCCGGTGCGGCTGCTCGCGTTTCACGACGGCTGCCCGTATCGCGCGGTCGCGGAGCACTGGCTGAAGGCGCGGGGCATCGCAGTCGAGTCGGTGGCGTCGTTCGGCACGTTCGGCGCGATCCTCGGCTGCGTGGCGGCCGGCATGGGCGTGGCGATCCTGCCGAAGCGGATCACGACCGAACACGTCGCGCGCAAGGAATTGCGCGTGCATGCGTTCGCCGATCTCGACAGCGTGACGACGTATCTCGTCACGCCGGAGGAAGCGCCCGCGCTGCCCGAACTCGACGCATTGCGCGCGGTGCTGGGGCGGCAGGCGGGCGCGCTGCTCGTGCGTTAGGGCGGCGGCGCGGGTCGCCGTCAGTCAGGATTTCACCGTCGGTGGAACGCCGAACATCTGCTGGGACGACTGTGCTACGCACGTCGACGGGCAGCCGGTCGAAATTCACGCACGTGTCCGTGGCGGCGGGTCGTCGATCAACGCGGGCAGATTCGTGCGAACGCTCCACGGATCTCCAGTACTGGATCGACCGAGGGCTCGAGAACGGGTCGTATGAACCTGTCCTGCCGTATTTCAGGAGGATCGAAACCGGCGACCACGGCGACGCGTCGCTCCATGGGCGCGATGGCCCGGTTCCCGTGCGGCGGTGATATCACCTACCCGCTCGGCCTTCGCCATCGGGCGGAAATGATGGTGGCACGCGGTCCGTCGGTGGATCACTCGACAGTGCCGGGACATGAGGCTGCCGCCGAAACTGGAAAAGGCGTTTCAGCGTAGCAAGCGACCGATCCACCGTTGACTGCTTGCGGCGAACCCATTGGGACAAGGCCGCGGCCCAGCGGTACTTTGGAAAACGATCGACCAGAGAATGGCACAAGCGAGACGGTGACGATCGACAAGAGCGGCGCAAACCTGGCCGCGCTGCAGCGGATCAACGCCGAGCGGGAACAACCGATCCGAATCCGCCAGCAGAAGCACCTGAACAACATCGTCGAACAGGACCACCGTGCGATCAAGCGGCGCACGCGAGCGATTATGAGCTTCAAGGCGTTGCGCAGTGCCCGCATCATCCTGTCAGGCATCGAGGTGATGCACATGAGCAAGAAAGAGCAAACGAAGGCAGGAAGCAAGAATCAGGCGTCCGACACGCAATTCCATTTTATTTCGATATAAGTAGTCCGAATAATATTGTGAGGGCTATTCGCCGGGTGTCCTTGTTGCGACGGAGTCTTCCATTTTGTAAGAATATTGCGATTGACAGCAGCTCTTCACGTGCTGTAATTTTTCGTAACAGAAATAGCACGACAGATCTGAGAGCACTCCGTTATACGCAAGTCCGTTCAGCCTTATCGGTAAACACCGAGCGGTTGAGCAACTGATTCGACGGCGGGCACCGTTGACTGTCTGGTTCCCCATGCAACAAGGGCTTTGACGGATGCGTACGTCGCCCGCAAATATTTGTCTGGCGCCGTCCCGGTTGTCGCAAAGCCTTATGCAGCAGGGGCTTTGCGGAAAATCCGGCACGCCAGTCCCCGAGATGTTTATAACGAGGTGGCATGAGACAACCTATGAACAAAATAAATTTGAGATTATTTTTTTATGTCTTGATATGGGTGTCTATCAGCTTCGGCGCACTTCGTTCCATTGATTTGATTAATTTAACGCCGATACAATCATTTGTCTCAAAGATTTTGCTGGTTTCGTGGTCCGTCGTGCAAATAGTAAAGGAGGCAGCTAGATTTACGAATGCTATGGGCAAGTAAAATTCTTTAATGACCAAAGGGGTTATCGGTGAGAAATCTGAGCTTCGATGAAATCAAACTGGTTGGCGGTGCTGACGGCGCCGTCCATCTGGCGTTTCCGCGACGCGAAGTTTCATCCACGGCCGGTCCTGTAGCCAACAGCTGCGCTCGGGACAAGTAAGTGAACTTCCCAACGCGCACCGTCCGACGAACAATGACTCGCATCTGCGCAACCGCGTGCTCATCGGGCAAGTCGAGACTGAACTCCCGCCTTTTGAACCATCGATGCAACCTGTCGAGGGTGTGCCGCTACGCCGGCGCAACGGCCCGTTCGTCCGCGAAGAAATCGGCCTCGATTTCGCGGATCCGCCGGCAATCCTCGAGCAGGCGCTCGAACGTCGGGCTGTAGAGGCCGACCGTGCCGAGCGCCGTCTGCAGGTCGGTCGTCACGCGCAGCGTGTCGCCCACCTTCGCCCATTGCTTGAGCCCGACGAACGACGGCAGCGCCTGGATCGCCTGCCACGTGAAGTCCTGCCGGAGCACGCCGTTGCGCGACGACAGCAGCAGCACGTGCCCGCAGTAACCCCGAAAATCCGTCGGGGCGGCGAAGTCGCCGAACAGCCGCTCCGGATGCAGCACGGCCTCGACCGTCGCCGATACGTGATTTTCGCCGCTGACCGCGCTCGTCAGCCGCGGATCGAGGCTGCCGTGCAGCCGCGCGTTCAGCTCGACGATCGTCGGGCCGTCGGCCGTATCGAACAGTTCGAGATGGGTCGGCCCGAAGCGGACTTCCAGCGCATCGAGCACGTCGGCCGCGTAGTCGAGCAGCGGCGCGTAGCGCGGATCGGCGTGATTCAGCACCAGCATCTTGTCGAGCCGCGGCGCATGCGTGCGGTCGCGGTGCACTTCCCACAGGCTGACCACCCGGTGGCGGCCTTCGAACGACACCGAATCGACGATGTATTCCTGCCCCTCCGAATAGCTCTGGATCACGATGTCGTCGTTCGGCTGGTTGTACAGCGAACGGGTGGCCAGCACGTCGCGCGCGGCCGCCTCGACCTGGTCGAGCGTCCGGCAGATCTTCACGCCGGCCACGCCCGCGCTGCGCGCCGGCTTCACCACGAGCGGCAGCGCGCCGTACGCGCGCGCCCATTCGAGCGCGGCGTCGACGGAAGTACTGTGGAAGTGCGCCGGGGCGCGCAGGCCGGCCTGGCGGATGCGCTCGTTCATCGCGTACTTGTCGCGCCGCGCGGCCGACGTCGCGAGCGGATTGCGAGTCGGCACGTCGAGCCGCTCGGCCAGCGTGTCGGCCAGTTCCAGCGCCGCGTCGAGCCCGTGCAGCACCGCACCGATCCGCAGGTCGCCCAGTTGCGCGAGCGTCGCGTCGATATCGCCGCGATGCTGGACCTGGCGAATGTAGTCGGACGGGACGAACTGGTTCCGGTAGATTTCCGGCAGGTCGGGGTCGCTGATCACGTGCGCGCAACGGATGCCGTACGCGCGAAACGCGGGCGCCAGATAGGCGGCTGTCGACGCGCCGTCGACGATCAGGACGGTATCGATGAAACGATGCGGCATGGATTCCTCGTTGGGCTGTGGGATCGGTTGAAGGGGGCAGGCGGCGCGGGCTCAGGCCCGCGGGCCGGTATCGGGCGCATCGCCGGGCCAGCGTGCGGCCAGCACGATGCAGATCGCGACGAA
>NZ_JAAGPB010000630.1:0-4176 GCF_017104585.1 Burkholderia sp. Ac-20392 | reverse complement strand
CGTCCGGCCCGGCGGCAGGATCGCCCGCGATGATTCGCACGGGCCTCAGATCGGCGGCGCTCATGCGTGGGCCGCAGCCGGCATCGTCACACGGCCGACCGGCTTCAATTCGACCTGGTCGCCAAGCTCCTGGTACGAGTAGACGGGCAGCCAGCCGAGCCGCGCCTCGATCATCCGTCGCGTGTAGCGGCGCACGTCCATCGACGTGACGAGCGCGACGTCGTCGCGCGGCGTCTCGCCGACGAACGACGCGACGCTGTCGACGAGATAGCGGACCTGCTCGGGCGGCAGCGCGAGGAAGTTGCCCGCGGGCGTCTGCTTGATCGATTGCCGGATATGCTGCTCGACCGGCAGATCAAGCAGCACGGCCGGCAGTTGCCGCGCGCCGCGCGCCGCGCGATACGCGAGATAGCGCGACAGGTCGCCGCGCACGTATTCGGCAAGCATCAGCATGTCCTTCTCCTTCGGCCCCCACGCGACGAGGCTCTCCATGATGTCGCGCGCGTTGCGGATCGGGATGTGCTCCTCGAGCAGGCGGCGCAGTACGTCGGCGATCCGCTGCGTCGGCAGCGCCTTCTGCACTTCGGCGACGAGCCCCGGATAGTCGGTTCCGAGCTGGTCGAGTATCCATTGGGTTTCCTGGATGCCGAGGAACAGATGCGCGTTGCGTCGCAACAGCGCGATCGTCTCCTGCGCGATCACCTGCTCGGCACGCCACGCGCGCGCGCCGGCCGGCACCGCCTTGTCGTCGATCCAGTAGCTCTCGGTGAGCCCGCCCGCCGGGCCGCGCTTCGTGCAGCGGCCGGCGAGCGCCGGGTCCGACGCCGCGTCGGGCAGCATCGTCTGGTCGGCCGTCAATTCGAGCCGCGCCTGCGGCACGTCGCGCATCAGGATCTCGCACGTCGCTTCGGGCAGCGCGTCGCTCGTCCACAGCGTGATGCCGGGGAACGGCAGCCCCTGCTCTTCCTGCAGCTTCGCTCGCTCCTCGTCGAACGCGCGATCGAGCGCGGCGGGCGCGAGCCGCGCGACGAGATCCGGCGACACCCGCACGCCGATCGCGCACGTGAAAAGCGGCGCGCGCGGCAGGATCGACGGCGTGCTGCCTTTCGCACCCGCGCGCTGCAGCGCGATCACCGGCTCACCGCGCGCGGTCGTGCGGCGCGCGCCCTTCTGCAGCCGGTAGCCGGAAAACGCGAGAATCGCCGACAGCAGCACGAACAGCGCCGCCGGAAAGCCCGGCACCGCCGCGAAGCCGATCAGCAGCACCGACGCGAAGTACAGCGCGCGAAAGCTGCCGCCGAGCTGCTTCGCGATCTCGGAGCCGAGCGACGTGCCTTCGCCTTCGTCGTGATCGTCCGCGACGCGCGTGATCATCACGCCGGCCGCGACCGAGATCAGCAGCGACGGAATCTGCGACACCATCGCGTCGCCGACCGACAGGATCGAGAAGCGGTTCGCCGCTTCGCCGGCCGTCATCCCGTGATACATCACGCCGATCGCGATCCCTGCGACGATGTTGACGAGCGTGATGATGAGGCCCGCGATCGCGTCGCCCTTGACGAACTTCATCGCCCCGTCCATCCCGCCGTGCAACTGGCTCTCCTTCGCGAGCGTCGCGCGCTTGCGGCGCGCCTCGTCGGGCGTCAGGATGTTCGCGCGCAGGTCCGCGTCGATGCTCATCTGCTTGCCGGGCATCGCGTCGAGCGTGAAGCGCGCGCCGACTTCGGCAACGCGCTCCGAGCCCTTCGCGATCACGATGAACTGCACGGTCGTGATGATCAGGAACACGACGAGACCGACGACGAGATTGCCGCCGACGACGAGCTCGCCGAAGCTCTCGATGATGTCGCCCGCGTTCGCGTGCAGCAGGATCGACTTCGTCGACGCGATGTTCAGCGACAGCCGGTACAGCGTCGTGAACAGCAGGACCGACGGAAACACCGACAGCGACACGATGCTGCCGACGTACATCGTCACCATCAGCAGCGTGACGCTGATCGCGATGTTGATGCCGAGCAGCACGTCGATCACCTCGGGTGGCAGCGGCAGGATCATCAGCGAGACGATCGCGACGACCAGCGCCGTGATGCCGACCTCGCCGCCGGCGGGGAGTTTGAGGGTTTTCAGCGTCATGACGACCTCTCGGAGGGAACGGCGGCGTCGGTGCGCGCGCCCGCGACCGACTCGACCCAGCGCAGGATCGCGGCCACCGTTTCAAACAGTTCTTCGGGAATCGCCGCGTCGCGCTCGACGCGGTACAGGGCGCGCGCGACGGGCGGATTGCCGACGATCGGCACGCCGAGCGCGTGCGCGTGGCGGCGCAGCGCGAGCGCGCCGTCGTCGACGGCTTTCTCTATCACCCGCGGCAGCGGATACTCGTCGGGCGCATAGCGGATCGCGATCGCGTAATGCGTCGGGTTGACGACGAGCACGTTCGCCTGGCCGACTTTCTGCCGCGCCGGCGCGCTCGTCGCGATCTCGCGCGCGAGCCGGCGGCGCTCGCCCTTCGTGTGCGGATCGCCCTCGCTCTCCTTGTTCTCGCGCTTCGCCTCTTCCTTCGTCATCCGGTTGTCGCGCATGAACATCATGCGCGCGATCTTGTAGTCGGCCGCCGCGAACACCGTGACGACGAGCGCGACGACGCCGAGCAGCTTCATCAGCACGGTCCACAGCACGCGCGACAACTGCGGCGTCGCCTCGTACACGCTCGCGACGACCAGCGGAAACAGCGACATCATCATCTTCCAGATCACGCACGCGAGCACGACCGCCTTGACGATCATCTTCACGAGCTCGAGCAGCGACTTCATCGAGAAGATCTTCTTGATGCCCGCCATCGGATTGATCGCGTCGAACTTCGGCATCACGGGCTCGAGCGTGATCATGAAACCCGCCTGCGGCGCCTGCGACACGATGCCCGCGACGATCGCGGCGACGACGAACGGCAGCATCGTCAACGCGGCGCTCGCGGCGAGGTCGTGCAGCGCGGACAGCGTCGCCTGCGGCGTGCGTTCGCCAATCACGAAATCGAGCGCAGTGCGGATCGTGCGCGACAGGCCGCCGGTCAGCATCGATTCACCGGCCGTCAGCACGCCGATCGCGGCGGCCAACGTCACCGCGTCCGCGACGTCCTTGCTCTTTGCAACCTGGCCCTTCTCGCGGACTTTCTTCAGCTTCCGTTCGGAGGGTTCTTCGGTTTTCTCTTCGGCCATCGCCGCCGTTCCTGTCGAGAGTCGGACATGGCGCGTACGTTAGCGGCACACGACGGCGGCCGCGCGCGCCGACCCGAAGCGGCGCCGTCCCGCGCGAAGCGCGGGTGGCGCTTCGCGTCGCATGCGCACACTTCGCATCGGCGGCCGGGCAGGCCCGGCGCGCTGCTACCTTGCGCTCCATACGCCATTTCCTCAACGACATGCGCCGCTCGCGCGGCGACACGGAGCGCACACCATGGACGAATCCCGGCCGACCTATCTGCGATGCAACCAAGCGGCGCTGAACGAACTGATCGACGCCGCGAGCCTCGCGCTCGGCGGCGCGCTAGACGGCCCGGCCGCCGATCCCTACGACATGGGCCTGCTGATCGACGCGCTGCGCGTACTCGCGCCGCAACTGCCCGCCGCCGACATGTTCGACGGCATGCTGCACGTCGCGCTCGGCAACTTCGACGACGCGGTGCGCGCGTTCGCGGAGATCGCGAACGGCACGACCAACACGATCTACGGCAAGGCGCTGCTCGCGTTCGCGCTGCAACTGAAGCGCGATCCGGAATGGCGGATCGCCGCCGACGAGGTGCTCGCGGCCGGCAGCCCCGCGCAGGCGGTCGCGCTCGTGCGCGCGCTCGAGCGGCAGCACGACGTGATGCTCGCGAAGGAACACGCGGATCGCACGGGTGTCTGGGAGCTTCCCGAATCGGCCGCGGCGGCCAACGGCGACACGCCCGATGCGCAGGCCGCGAACCCGGCCGGCGGCTTCGATGCGCAGGCCGCGTTCGCGCATCAGCAATATCTGCGTCTTTGACGAGGAGGCCCGCATGAATGCCCCGCTTTCCCCGGTCGACCTGACCCGCGCGCTCGACGTCGCGTTCTCCGACGCGGCGGCGGCGCCAGCCGGCGCGACCGCCGCGCCGACGCCCGACGTCCCGGCCGACGTCGCCAGCCGTTTCCAGGCGCTGATGTG
>NZ_JAAGPB010000629.1:0-4078 GCF_017104585.1 Burkholderia sp. Ac-20392 | reverse complement strand
CGCCAATGACGGGCAGCATGTCGGCCGTGCACGCCCGACATGCTGCCCGTCATTGGCGCCGCGCCGCGCCACCGCGATCTGTGGTTCGCGTTCGGGCATGCGCATCACGGTTTCACGCTCGGCCCCGTGACCGGCCGGCTGGTTGCCGACCTGATGACCGGCGCGCAGCCGTTCGTCGACCCCACGCCGTTTCGCGTCGAACGCTTTCTGCACGGCCGCTGAACCGGCGACCGTGCGCTGCAGCAGGGCGGCCGGCACACGACGCCGGCCGCTCCATCCAGCGGCCGGCCGATCCGGCACGCCGCGACGATCAACGACTGGAGACAACATGCAACAGCACACGATGCGGCGCGAACTCGGCGCGCGCCAGATTTCGTTCATGGCCCTCGGCATGGCCATCGGCGTCGGCCTGTTCCTCGGCTCGGCGTCCGCGATCAAGGCGGCCGGGCCCGGCGCGCTCGTCGCCTACCTGATCGGCGGCGCGATGATCTTCCTGATCATGCGTGCGCTCGGCGAGATGGCCGTGCACCGGCCGGTGTCCGGCTCGTTCGGTGCGTATGCGTTCGAATACGTCGGGCCGTTCGCCGGCTACGTGGTCGGCTGGAGCTACTGGCTGCTGATGGTCGGCGTCGGCGTCGCGGAGACGACCGCCATCGGCATCTACATGGGCTTCTGGTTTCCGGATGTGCCGCAGTGGCTGTGGGTCGTGTCGGCGATCGCCGCGATCTCGGCATTCAACCTGCTCAACGTGAAGGTGTACGGCGAGCTGGAGTTCTGGTTCGCGATCGTGAAGGTCGTGACGATCGTGCTGATGATCGCGGGCGGCGCGCTGATCGTGTTCACCGGGATCGGTCATGGCGGCGAGCCCGTCGGCCTGTCGAACCTGTGGCGCCACGGCGGCGTGTTTCCGCACGGCGTGCTCGGGGTCGTGAGCGCGCTGCCGATCGTCGCGTATTCGTTCGCGGGCGTCGAGATGATCGGCCTCACGGCCGGCGAGGCGCGCGAGCCGCAGAAGATGATCCCGCGGGCGATCAACTCGGTGTTGTGGCGCATCCTGATCTTCTACGTCGGCGCGCTGTTCATCATCATGGCGCTGTATCCGTGGCACGAGCTCGGCGAGCACGGCAGCCCGTTCGTGACGACGTTCGAATCGCTCGGGCTGCGGCAGGCGGCCGGCATCGTCAACTTCGTGGTCGTGACGGCCGCGTTGTCGAGCTTCAACTGCATCGTGTTCAGCGGCGCGCGCATGCTGTCGAGCATGGCGGGCAACGGCCTCGCGCCCGCGTCGTTCGCGGCGTTGAGCGCAAGCGGGTCGCCGTCGCGCGCGGTGCGGGCGACCGTGCTGTTCATGTCGGTCGGCGTGGTGCTGAACTACGTGATCCCTGCGCGCGTGTTCGGCTGGCTGATGTCGTTCCTGTCGTTCGACGTGGCCGTGATTTGGGCGATGATCGTCCTGACCCACATGCGGTTCCGGCGCGCGCTGGCCGCGCGTGGCGAGACGGTGGCGTTCCGCATGCCGTACGCGTCCGTCACGTCGTGGATCTGCCTCGTGTTCGTCGCGTTCGTGTTCGTGATGCTCGGCGTCGATCCGACGACGCGCGGGTCGCTGTATGCCGGCGCGGCGGTGATGGCGTTGATGGCGATCATCTACCGGCGTTCGCGGCACCTGCAGGCGGCTGCGCGGTCGACGCGTGTCGGGCTCGGCGTCGAGCGTGCGTGACGGTTGGGCGCCGGGTCGCTGATCGTGGTGCGGGGGCGAGTGCGTCCGACGGGGTGCGCTTGAGGCGGGGGCGTAGTGCCGCGGCAGTGTCGGCGGCGCGTCATGCGCGCTGCGCCGGCACGACGAATGAGGGTGACGTGAAACAGGCGTGCCGTCGCGCCGAACCGGCACCCGACGTCAAACGCACGACGATGCGCCCGATCAGGTCAGGCGCACAGCATCCGAATCAATACCGCGCGAGCTGATTGCCGTTGATCTGCACGCGATCACCCGGCCGCAGGTTGCCCGGCGACTGCACGTCGAACGAGCGCATCGAGCCGTCGCTGACCTGCACGTCGATCCGGTAGCTGCTCGGGCCTTGCGCGGCGCCCATCTGCTGGCCGATCTGGTTGCCGGCCACCGCACCGCCGAGCGCGCCGATCACGGTCGCCGCATCGCGGCCGTGACCGCGACCGAACTGGTTGCCCACCAGGCCGCCGACCAGCGCACCGACGACGGTGCCGGCGACGCCCGACGGGCCGACCGAGCCGTTGACCGGCTGGATGTTCGAGACCGTGCCGTACTGCGTGCCGTAGCCGTTGCCGTACTGGTTGCCGTATTGCTGCTGATTGCCGTACTGGTCATACGGCTGCGACCCGTATTGCTGCTGGTTGCCGTACTGATCGTACGGCTGCGGCGCCTGGTTCGGATACGGCTGTTGCTGCTGCACGTAGCCCGGTTGCGAATACGCGGGCTGCGCGTAGCCGGGCGTCGCGTATTGCTGCTGCTGCGGATACCCCGGCTGCGCGCCGTAGTAACCCGGCGCGACGCAGGCGGTCAGCGGAAGCGCCGCGACGGCGACGAGCGAGGCGAACAGAACGGTCTTCGTGGAAGGCATGCGCATCATGATGTTTCCTGCATCGGCAACGGGTTCGCCGACGAATGCCGGGACGGGTGGCGAACTCGGCGTGAGTATAAGGAATGGCCGGAGGCGCGTCCGGTGCGGCCGGGTAACAACGTGTAAAGTCTGTTGCCGCGTAAATCGCCGCCCCGGCGGGGCGCGGAAGCGACGCCCGGCAAGGGCGCGACACGGCTGCCGGACGCCCGCATGCGGGTGACGCCGATACTGCGCGGCCATCGACTTTTCCGCCGTCTTCCCTGCGATCCCGCCCCATCCCCGTGCCAGGCCCGGCGGCCGCGCGCGCCGCGCATCGCGAAATCGAATGCGCGGCATCGCGACATTTAATTGGCCTCGGGCGATGGCGTCCGATATCGTGGCCGGATTCCCTGCCAACGGTCGCGCCGTGCCGGCTGCGGTGCCTTTCTCCGTCCGCGCCGGTGACATGCAGCGACCGCCCCACATTCCGAGCCATGACCGATCGTATCTTCATCAACGCCGTCGACGCCGGCGGCCAGCCCATCAACCTCGTCGTCCGTGACGGCCGCTTTACCGCGGTCGGCGCCGAATGCGCCGCCGCGCCCGGTGCGGAAACGATCGACCTCGACGGCCGCGTCGTGCTGCCCGGCTTCGTCGATGGCCACATCCACCTCGACAAGAGCTTCGTTGGCGATCGCTGGGTGCCGCACGAATCGGTCGACACGCTGCGCGAGCGGCTCGCGGTCGAGAAGCGCCAGCTCGCGGCCGCGCCGCCGATCGTCGAGCGCGCGAATGCGCTGATCGCGCAGGCCGCTGCATTCGGCACGGTCGCGATGCGCAGCCACGTCGACGTCGACGCAACCACGGGCCTGTCGAACCTGCAGGCCGTGATGGCTGCGCGCGAGCAATGGCGCGGGATCGTCGATATCGAACTGGTCGCGTTTCCGCAGGCCGGCGTCGTCACATGCCCGGGCACTGCGGAGATTCTCGACGCCGCCGTGCGCGAAGGCGCGGACGTGGTCGGCGGGATCGACCCGACGACACTCGACGGCGATGCGGACGGCCAGCTCGACATCGTGTTCGGCATCGCCGAGAAGCGCGGCGCGAAGATCGACATCCACCTGCACGAGCCGGGCGAAACGGGCATCGCGCAACTGCTGCGGATCGCGGCGCGCACGCGCGCAGCGGGGCTCGGTGGCCGCGTGAACGTGAGCCATGCGTACGCGCTCGGCCAGGTGAGCGAGGACGACGTGCAGCGCACCGCGGCGGCACTGGCCGAAGCCGGCGTGTCGATCCTGACGAACGCGCCGGGCGACTGCGCGTTTCCGCCGGTGCAAGCGCTGCGCGACGCGGGCGTGCACGTGTTCGCGGGCAACGACAACATCCGCGACGCGTGGTGGCCGTACGGCAACGGCGACATGCTGCAGCGCGCGATGATGGTCGGCTATCGGTCGGGCTTCTACACCGATGAAGCGCTCGGCATCGCACTGGACATGGCGACG
>NZ_JAAGPB010000628.1:0-4216 GCF_017104585.1 Burkholderia sp. Ac-20392 | reverse complement strand
CGCGACGATCGCGCCGTCGCGGTCGAGCGCGAGCGTGCCCCACGCCTGCCGGCCCTGCATCACCTCGAGGATTCGGGCGTCGGCCCGTTGCGACACGATCACGTTCGACTCCGGCGGACGTCGCGGTCCGCGAATGATTGGACGGGCCGCGACGCGGCGGCGCGAGCGCGCAGTGTGCACCGATTCGAAAGCGCGTGTCCAGTGCCGCCGCGCCGCGCCGCACGCGCGGTCAGAAGTCGTTCTTCTGGTCGACGTCGCCCGCGCTCACCGTCACTTCGTCCGACGTGAACTCCATGTTGCCGCCGGCGCCGCGCTTGCCGACGTTCGCGTTCATGAACGGATTGCCGCCCGTCTCGAGGCGCTCCAGTTCCTTCGTCGCACCGGAGTTCAGCTTCACGTTGCCGTCCTTGTCGACGACGCCGACCGAATTGCCGCTGCCGTTGTACAGGTTGCCCTGCGAGTCCATCTTCAGGTGCAGCGCTTCGCCGCCCGCCTTCGTGTTCAGCTTGACGTCGCGCATGTCTTCGCCGGGCTTGTCGCCCGTCGACGGCTTCACGTGGTTCGTCGGGGTGTTGTTGCCGGTCGGCGTGTTGCCGCTCGAATCGCCGCCGATGTCCGTGTCGTCGCCGTCTCCCGAATCGTCCTGCATCAGCAGCGCTTCGATTTCGTGGAGCAGCTTGTCGATCTTCTGATCGCGGCTGCTCGACGACGTCGACGAGGAGTTGAACTGCGACGGATGGATGGTCGTCGATGTAATGCCGTTAACGCTCATGATCGTCTCGCTATGAATGTGAATCGACTGAAGGAAAGGGAACAGAACGCGCACGGCACTCATGCGCCCGCGGTTCGACGACAAGCTTAGGCAGCGCGTCCGCGCGCGCCGCGAACCGCACGAAGCGATGTCGCGGCGACCGAAACGACCGGTCGCGCATCGTGCGCCGCCGCCGCAACGCGCGCATCGCTTCGCCGCACACGATGTCGCTTCGCACGCGCCGGCCGCGCTCCGCGCGTACGACGGCGATCATCGCCGACGGATCATCTCTTCTCGACGCATCGCACCGACATGGCGATCAAATCGTGCAACAAAGCCGCATTGCGCGCGCTGCTCTCGGCCTTTTCGGTCGGGCTGCGCGCGAGCGCACACGCGGACCTCGACGAACTGCTGATCGCGCTGCGCGTCCTGCAGCCGCGCAACGCCGCGGTCGACCTGTGCGACGTGCGGCTGCGGATCAGCCGGCGCGACTGGATCGGCGCGCTGCACATTCTGCGCACGCTCGAAGACCAGGCGCGCGGCACGCCGCTGTGCACGGCGCTGCAGAGCTGGTGCCTGTACGCGCTGCAAGACGACGATTGGCGGCGCTATGCGCAGACCGTGGTGCTGTCGGGGGATCGGGCGTCGACGGTGCTCGTCGGCCGGTTCCTCAAAGTGGATGAGCTCGTGGAGGGCGCCGGCGCGCACGACGGCGACGTCGCCGCGCGCATCTCGCAACTGCTGCGGCTCGACCGGTATCAATGGGCGCGGCATGTGCATGCGAGCGGGATGGGGTGAAGATCGGGCGGGTTGGTAGTTTGTGGTTTGCGGCGATCGTGGCAAGCCGCACATCGGTCGTCACCGTGTCGCGCGAACCCGCATGCCGAGAGCCCGGATACGCGCGACGTTCGCCCCGGCGAACCCGCATCTCCGCCGCGACTCCCGTCATGGGTCGGATGCGCCGGCGAAAGTCAGCGAGACCGCGCGAAATCCGCGATGCGCGCCGCGACGAACCGGACGCAGGCAATCGATGGCCGGCGCGAGCGCAGGCGCGGATCGTCGCGGCCACCCCGCCGCGCTGGCGCTCCCGTGCAAGCTCCTCGCCGGTTCATGCGGCCTGGCGCGGCGACGCCTCCGCATCGCGGGTCACAATGGCCTCGCCCAGCGGCCCCGGCGCCCTGGTGATCGCGAACAGATAGCTGTCGCCCGCGCTCATCCCGCGATTCGGACGCGCCTCGTAGTTGCGCACGACGCCCTCGCTGACGAACCCCAGCTTCGGCATGAACGGCGCGGCGCGGCCCGTCACCGAGCAGAATGCCTCGATCCGGTATACGCCCGGCTGCGCGATCAGCCAGTCGAGAAACCTGCGCAGCATCTCCGACCATGCGCGGGTCCGCACACGCCCCGGCGCGAAGCTCGTCACGAGCCCGATCTCGACACGCGGCAGGCGCCCGTGCATTTCGAGGGTGCCGATCAGACGGCCGTCGCGCTTCTCGAACAGTCCCCAGCTGAAAAACGCGCCGCTGCGCCAGCCTTCGGCGAGACGACCGATGCACGCGCGCGTTTCGTCGACGCTGCGATGAATCGGCCACGGCAGGTCGAGCGTCGTCGCCGGATCGCCGAACAGCGCGTCGAAGGCCTCACACGCATCGTCGGCGGTGAGCGGGCGCAGATGAAGACGCTCGGTTTCGATCAGTTCGGGGGGGCGGATGGCGTTCATCGGCGGCTCCGGTTCAGGGAATGGACACGCCGATTGTCGGGCGCCGCCGCGCGAGCGTGCCCCATGCGCGCGAAGCCGCGGCGGCGTATGCGAATCGCGATCGCGCGAGCCGCGTCGCTTCGGCGACGTTCGCGCGCGGGTGTATCGCTTCGCACCGCGGCAGGCTGCGGCGCGCATGTCGACGTACAGTGGCGCCGCGTCGCCCGGTGCGCCCATTGCGCGGCAGTCGGGCGCCAGGGTCTACCTTCTTCAGGAGCCGGATTGTGCAGCCAGTATCGATCAAATCCCCCATTCAGGCCGGGGGCTCGACGCCGCCTTCGCAGAACCCGCCGTCGATCGGCGCGCCCCTGTCCGGTGCCGCGGCCCCGCAACCGAAGCCGTCAGGCGTGCTGGGAGGCTTGCGACCGCAAGGCGCGTCGACGTCTCGACCCGAGGCCCGTCCGCTGAACGCGGCGGCGCTGAAGCGCACCGCCGTCAAGCCGGAAGCGACTGAAAACAACGCGTCGCTACTCGAAGCCACGCCCGCCGAATTGCAGACGGTGGCACATCATCCGGTCCTGCAACCGGTCGTGCTTCATTCCGCACACCCGCACGAAGGCAACCTCATCGACCTGAGCGACCCGCCCTCCACGACGAAGCCCGCCGGTACGCCATCGTCGCTGCTCGACGCAACGCCCGACGAATTGCAGACTGTCGCGCATCATGCGGTCCTGCAACCGGCCGTGCTTCATTCCGCACACCCGCACGAAGGCAACCTCATCGACCTGAGCGACCCGCCCTCCGCGACGAAGCCCACCGGTACGCCATCGTCGCTGCTCGACGCAACGCCCGACGAATTGCAGACTGTCGCGCATCATGCGGCGCTGCAACCGGCCGTGCTTCATTCCGCACCTGTACCGGAAGGCGATCTCATCGATCTGAGCGGTCCGCCACCGGCACCGCAAGCCGCGCACGGGCAACCGTCGCCGCTCGGGGCCGGGCACGCTCAATCGCAGGCTGCGGGCGCCCCGCCGTCGAAACCCGCATCCGCCGCCGGGCATGAAGCACACGGCGCCCACGATGCACAGACGCTTGCCGCGGCCGGAATGCCGAGTATCCAGCAGATCCATCACGAGACCGCGCAGACGATCAGGATGCAGCGTGCAGTCGGGTTCGCGAACCAGCTGCTCGCCGTGGCGGAGATGATCAACAGCTTCCAGATGAAACTGATCGACATGATCAAGAAGGCGGTGTCGCGATGATCATGCGTCGACGCGACATCGAAGCCACGCGGTGAGGCATTGGCGCGGCGGGCCCGCGCGCCGGCTTCGCCCGGCCGGAACGATCGCCCGGTGTGCAACAGCGACCGGCGGCGACGCGCTGTGCGTCGCCCCGCGTCCTCACCGGTCGAAGGTCTGCGAAGGCGCCTCGTCGAACATCCGCCGATAGCCGTTGACCAGCGTCGACCGATGCTGGATCCCCCAGCGGTTCGCGATCTCGAGCACGCTCGCCGCGCGCGGCCCTTCCGACAGCAGCTCGCCGCGAATCCGCTCCATCCGCTGCCGTCGGATCAGCTGGCTCGGCGACAACCCGAGAAACGTCTTGAACGCCGCCTGCAATGCGCGCTCGGTCACGTCGATGTGCGCGGCGATCTCCCGCACCGACAGGTCGCGCTGGTCGAGCCGCTCCATCAAATAGCGATACGCGCGCCGGTACTTGCCGGGCAGCCGCGCGCTGACGTCGTCGCTCGGCGCCGCCGCGTGCGA
>NZ_JAAGPB010000627.1:0-4427 GCF_017104585.1 Burkholderia sp. Ac-20392 | reverse complement strand
CCTCCGTCTCGCCGAGTTCGGCCAGCAGCCGCCGGCACTGCTCGTAATAGACGAGCCCTTCGTCGGTCAGGCCGAGCTGGCGTGTCGTGCGCTGCAGGAGCCGGGTGCCGAGACGGCGTTCGAGCCGCGCGACGACCTTCGCGACGGCCGAGCGCGTGACGCCGAGCCGCAGCGCGGCCGCCGCGAAGCTGCCCGACTCCACCACGTCGACAAATTCGGCCACGCCTCTCAGCCGTTCGTCCATGCCATTTCGCTCCAATCGGGTCACAGGGTTGTGTCCGCACAGGCGACAGTCGTTGGCCGAATTCTCGCCAATGCGTCCCCATGCGCAACACTATGATAGTCCGCTCTATCTCGAAAAGGAGTCGACATGCACGCATGGCAAGTGAAACCGGGCGACGGCGTGGCCGGGCTTCGGCGCATCGACGCGACACGCCGCGCGGTCGGGCCGAACGACGTCGTCGTGAAGATCCACGCGGCCGGACTGAACTACCGCGACCTGATGTTCGCGCGCGGCGACTATCTCGGCATCGGCACGGACGCGCTGATTCCGGTCGCCGACGGCGCCGGCGAAGTCATCGAAACCGGCCGCGACGTCACGCGCTTCAAGCCGGGCGATCGCGTGATCAACACGTACTTCCCGCACTGGATCGACGGGCCGCCCACGCCGCGGAAAGTCTCCGGGTCGCCGGGCGCGCAATTCGACGGCGTGCTCGCCGAACACTTCGTATCCGACGAGGCCGCGCTGGTCGCGATTCCCGCGCACCTGAACTACGACGAGGCGGCGACGCTGTCGTGCGCGGGCATCACCGCATGGAACGCACTGTTCGCCGACGGCGGCCTGGGGCCCGGCGCGACCGTCGTGCTGCTCGGCACGGGCGGCGTGTCGATCGTCGCGTTGCAGCTCGCACATGCGGCGGGGCTGCGCACGATCGTCACGTCGTCGAGCGATGCGAAGCTCGAACGCGCCCGCGCGCTCGGTGCGGACGCAACCATCAACTATCGCGCGACACCCGAATGGCAGCACGAAGTGCTGCGGCTCACCGGCGGCGCGGGGGCGGATCTGGTCGTCGAAGTCGGCGGCAAGGACACGCTGCCGCGCTCGGTCGCCGCGACGAAGATGGGCGGCATCGTGTCGGTGATCGGCGGCCTCAGCAGCTTCGCGGGCCCCGAACTCGGGCTGCTGTCGCTGATCGGCGGGATCCGGCAGTTGCACGGGATCATGGTCGGCAGCCGCGCGATGCTCGACGACGTCGTGCGGCTCGTCGACGCGAAGCAGATCAGGCCGGTGGTCGATCGCGTATTCGGCTTCGACGAAGCGCCGCAGGCGTATGCGTACCTGCAGTCGGGGCAGCACTTCGGCAAGGTCGTGATTCGCGTCGCGCAGTAAGCGCGTCGAGGCGACGGGCGGTTCGGCGCGCCGCCTCTTCCGTCATCGCGCCGTCAGAACTTGTGACGGATCCCCGCGTGAACCATCAGCTGCTTCGAGGTGGATGACAAGTCCGCCGCGCCGGGAATATAGGCCTGGTCGAGCGACGAGCCCGTCGCATCGCCCGCGATCCGCTGGTACGCACCCATCAGGTACACGTCCGTGCGCTTCGACAGGTTGTAGTCGGCCATCAGCCCGAGCGAATGGATCTTCGGCTTCGCGCTGCCCGTCGTCGCGTCATAGTGCACCGTCGTGTACACGTACTGCGCACCGACGAACAACGCGGGCGTGACCTGGTATTTGCCGTTCACCTCGAAGTTCTGGTACTTGATCGACGATACCGTGCCACCCGCGAGCGGGCCGGTCACCGGTTCGATCGTTTCGTCGCCGAACAGGTAGCCGACGTTCGCGGTCGGCCGCGTGACGTTGCTGTTCGTGTACGCGAACCCGACCGTTGCAGGCCCCGCCGTGTAGTTGATGCCCGCCCCGAAGATCCGCAGCCGCGCCGACGCGAAGTTCGCGTCGGCACCGACCGATCCCGAACCCGCGATCGCGCCGCCCGACGTTGCGCCAGGGTTGTCGGCATTCAGGAAGGCTGCGCCGACGAGCAACCCGCCCTGCTCGTACTGCGCGCCCACGCTCCACTGCCGGTTGTTCGCGAAGCCCGTGTCGTTGCTGAAGCTGTACGTGCCGCCGAACGAGAAGCCCGCGAAATCCGGGCTCGCGTACTTCACCGTGTTGTTCACGCGAAACGTGTTGCCGGTGTTGTCGTTGTCGAGCGGATGCGAGAACGGGTAGACGCCCCAGCTGCCGTTCGCAGTCGTGGGTGCGAGATAGTCGACCACGGCATCATATTGCCGGCCGAGCGTCAGCGTGCCGTACCGCTCGCTGCCGAGCCCGACGTAGGCCTGCCGCCCGAACATGCGGCCGCCCTGCGCGAGCGTGCCGCTGTTCACGTTGAAGCCGTTCTCGAGCTGGAACAGCGCGCTGTAGCCGCCGCCCAGATCCTCCGTGCCCTTCACGCCCCAGCGGCTGCCCTGTGCGAAGCCGCTTGCCATCTGCCACGCACTGTGGCCGCCGACGTTGTTCGTGTAGTCGATGCCCGCATCGACGAGACCGTAAAGCGTGACACTCCCTTGCGCGAACGCGGGCGCTGCACACAGCGCCGGAATCGCGACGAAAGACAATCTCCAGTTCATTCGTTTTCCTTATTGATATTTTCGTGACTGCCCGTTTCCGGGCGTCGCCGCTTACTTCGCGCCGAAGATGTCGAAGTCGAAGTACTTCTTGTTGATCCGCTGGTACGTGCCGTTCGCGAGGATCGTCGCGAGCGCGTGGTTGAAGGCGTCGCGCAGGTCGTTGTCCTGCTTGCGCAGCCCGAGCCCGTCGCCCTGCCCGAAATACTTCACGTCGTCGATCGCCGCGCCGACGAACGCGAAATCCTTGCCCTGCGGCTTCTTCAGGAAGCCGTCGCTGGCCGCGATCGATGCCTGGAACGCCGCATCGAGCCGGCCCGTCACGAGATCGGCATAGACCTGATCCTGGTTCTGGTACGACACGACCTGCACGCCGGCCGGCTGCCAGTTCGCGACTGCGTAGTCGGCCTGCGCGGAACCCTGCTCGACACCCACGCGCTTGCCCTTCAGCGCGTCGGCCGTCGGCAGCAGCGGCGAACCCTTGCGCGCGACGAGGCGCGCCGGCGCATTCGAGATCCGGTTCGTGAAGGCGATCTGTTGCTGCCGCTTCGGCGTGATCGTCATCGACGACGCAATCACGTCGAACTTGCGCGCGAGCAGCCCCGGAATCATCCCGTCGAAACTCGACTCGACCCACACGCAGTGCGCATGCAGCTCCGCGCACAACGCGTTCGTGATGTCGATCCCGAAGCCCGTCAGCGTGCCGTCGGGCAGCTTGTATTCGAGCGGCGGGTAAGTCGGATCGACCGCGAGGCGGATCTCCTTGCCCGACCAGTCGCCCGCATGCGCCGCCCCTGCCGCCAGCGCCACCGCGAGCGCCGCCATCCGTTTCCACTGCTTCATTGCCAGTCTCCTTCCTTGTGTGAATCGTCAGTCAAAATCATGCGGGCACATCACGCGAGGTAGCGCTCCGCCAGTGCAATCCAGTAGCTCGCGCCCGTCGCAAGGCACGCGTCGTTGAAGTCGTAGCCGGGGTGGTGCAGCCCGCATCCGGCGGCGCCATCGCCGTTGCCGATCGACAGGTAGCTGCCGGGGCACGCGTTCAGCATGAACGCGAAGTCCTCGCTGGCCGCGATCGGCCGCAGATGCGGGATCAGCGCGCCATCCCCGCCCCATTCGCGGGCGACGTCGCGTGCAAACGCGGTTTGCGCCGCATGATTGACGAGCACCGGGTACGCGTGCCGGTAGTCGATTTCGGCGGTCGCGCCGTAGCTCGCGGCCTGCCCGTGCACGATCTCGCCAATTCGGTGTTCGAGCAGCGCGCGCACGTCCGGCGACAGTGCACGCACGCTGAGTTCCAGATCCGCGTGCGGCGGGATCACGTTCGATGCAGTGCCCGCATGGATCGAGCCGGCCGTCACGATCGCCAGGTCCTGCGGGTTCACGTTGCGCGACACGACGGTCTGCAGCGCCATCACGATCGACGCGCACACGACCACCGGATCGATCGTCGTATGCGGCGCCGCGCCATGCCCGCCGCGCCCGGTCACGCGCACGCGCACCTCGTCGGCCGAGGCCATCGCCGGGCCGTCGCAGAAGCCGAGCACGCCGGCAGGCAGGCCCGGCACGTTGTGCATCGCGAACACCGCATCGCACGGAAACCGCTCGAACAACCCATCGTCGATCATCCGCTTCGCGCCGCCGAGCCCTTCCTCGGCCGGCTGGAAAATCAGGTTCAGCGTGCCCGTGAAGCGTTCCCGCTCGGCCAGGCAGCGCGCCGCCGCGAGCAGCATCGCCGTATGGCCGTCGTGGCCGCACGCGTGCATCACGCCGTCGCACCGGCTCGCGTGCGGCAGCCCGGT
>NZ_JAAGPB010000058.1:0-28274 GCF_017104585.1 Burkholderia sp. Ac-20392 | reverse complement strand
GCCGCGGCGGCGGCGGTGTGGCCGGTGAAGCGGCGCGCGAGCGCGAGCACGGCCCAGGTGACGATGCCGAGCACGATCGACAGGCCGGCCGCCGTCGCGATGTTCGCGTTCAGCGTGAACTCGGTATAGATCGTCATCGGCAGCACGTTCAGGTCGGTGGCGAGCGTGAACGCGGTGCCGAATGCGCCCATCGCGGTCGCGAAGCAGATCGCGCCGGCCGCGATCAGGCCCGGCGCGAGCGCGGGCAGCACGATGTCGACGAAGATGCGCCACGGCGATGCGCCGAGCGAACGCGCGGCTTCCTCGAGCGACGCGTCGAGCTTCGACGCCGCCGCGATCACGGTGACGATCACGCGCGGAATCGAGAAGTACAGGTAGCCGATGAACAGGCCCGTGACCGAGTACGCGAATACCCACTTGTCGCCGGTGAGCTTCGCGGACAGCATGCCGATCAGCCCCTGCCGGCCGGCAAGCATGATCACCATGAAGCCGACGACGACGCCGGGGAACGCGAGCGGGAACGTGAGCAGCGCGAGCAGCACGCGCTTGCCCGCGAATTCGCGGCGGGAGAGCAGGAGGCCCGAGATCGTCGACAGCGCGAGCGTCGCGAGCGTGACGCCCGCGGACAGCGCGACGGTCTCGCCCAGGCTTTTCATGTAGCGCGCATTGCCGAGCAGCGCCGCGTAGTGCGAGAAGAACGCGCCGTCGGCGGACACCTGTACGAGCGCCGCCATCGGCAGCAGCCAGAACGCAGCGAACACCGCGAGCGCCGGCGCGACGAGCGCGACGCGCCAGCGCAGCGGGAAAGTCAGGTCGAGCATCGATGGCGTCCGGCTGCTTACTGCATCACCTGCAGGTATTGCTGGCCGAATGCCTGCTGGCCGGCCGCCATCTTGCCGAAGTCGACCGATTTCGCGCGGGCATATTCGCTCGCCGGCAGGAACTTCGACGCGAGGTCGGCGCTGAGCGTCTGCGCGCGCACCGGTCGCAGGTACGCATTGGCCCACAGCTTCTGGCCTTCGTCCGACAGCACGAAGTCGAGCACCTTCTTGCCGTTCGCGTCGTGCGGCGCGCCCTTCACGAGACTCATCACGTACGGCACCGCGATCGTGCCTTCCTTCGGAATCACGAACTCGACGTTCGCGCTGTCCTTGTACTTCGCGCGATACGCGTCGAAGTCGTAGTCGAGCAGGATCGGAATCTCGCCCGACAGCACACGCGCATACGCGGTCTGCTTCGGCACGATCGGCGCATTCGCCTTCAGCTTCCTGAACCAGTCGAGCGCCGGCTTGAAGTTGTCGAGGCTGCCGCCGAGCGCCTGGTTCACGGCGACCGCGCCCGCATAGCCGACGAATGCGCTCGACGGATCGAGATACCCGACCATGCCCTTGTATTCCGGCTTCAGCAGGTCGGCCCACGAACGCGGCACCGGCTTGCCGTCGAGTGCGTCCTTGTTCACGAAGAAGCCGAGCGTGCCCGAGTGGATCGCGAACCAGTAGCCTTGCGGATCCTTCAGGTTCGCGGGGATGTCGTTCCAGTGCGCGGGCTTGTACGGCGCGATTACGCCCTTGTCCTTCGCCTGGAACGCCGACGACACGCCGAGATAGACGACGTCGGCGACCGGACTCTTCTGCTCGGCGATCAGCTGCGCGATCGACTGGCCCGAGTTCTTGTTGTCGAACGGCACGCGGATGCCGGTCTTCTGCTTGATCGCCGCAATCTGCGCGGCCCAGTCGGCCCATTCGGGCGGGCAGTTGTAGCAGATCGCCGTTTCGTCGGCGTGGGCGGCGGGCGCGCCGGCGATGAGCGCCGCGCAGGCTACGGGAGCTGCAAGCGCACGCAGCAGCGAGGTCAGGCGAAAGGACACGGTAGGTCTCCGGGCGAGTGTGAGGCGCTGGGGTGGTGTGGTTGTGTGCTTGTGTACGTGTGTGGCGTCGCGCGTTCAGGCCTTGCGCAATTGCAGGTCGGTGGCCGGCGGGGCGACCGTCGCGCCATCGCGCACCACGTGCGGCAGGATCAGCGACGCGCGTTCGATCGCTGCACCGCCGATGCATTCGACGAGACGCTGCCATGCGTGGCGGCCGATGTCGCGGTTCGGCGTCGCGACGCTCGCGAGCGGCGGCGCGAGCAGTTCGCCGATCGCGATCCCGTCGAAGCCGAGCACCGACAGGTCGTCCGGGATCGAGAAGCCCGCGCGGCGCAGGCCGCGCATCACGACCATCGCGAGCAGGTCGTTGCTGCAGAAGAGGGCGGTCGGGCGCGTCGCGTGCGCGGTGAGGTGCGCGAGCACCGCGTCGGGCAGCTCGGGTGCGTTGAAGTCGACTTCGACCGGCGGCAGCGTGGCGACGCCGCTTTCCTCTAGGGCCTGCGCATAGCCGAGATGACGCTGGCGCGCGCGATCCGACGCGGCGAGCGAGCCGGCCAGCATCAGCACGCGGCGGTGGCCACGCGCGGTCAGCAAGCGCACGCCGTCGTATGCGGCGCTGCGGTTGTCGACCGATACCGACGGGCGGCGCTGCGTGTCGTTGTGCATCAGCACGTAGTGCGGGCCGTCGCGGTCGAGCATGTCGAGCAGCGGGTGCGTGTCCGCATCGGCGACGGTGAGGATCAGCCCTTCGACGCGCTGCTCGCGCAGCGTCTCGATCGCGTGACGCTCGCGCGCCGCGTCGTATTCGGTCGTCATCAGGATCAGCTTGAAGCCGGCCGCGGTCGCGAGCTCGTCGATGCCTTGCAGGCAGTCGGCGAATACGGGGTTCGACAGCGTCGGCACGACGACGCCGACGAGGCGCGTGCGCTCGCCGCGCAGTTGCCGGCCGAGCGGGCTCGGGCGAAATTGCAGCGTGTCGATCGCGGTGCGGATCGTTTGCAGCGTGGCGGGGCTGACGGTATGCGGGGCATTGATCGCACGCGAGACGGTGGCGATCGAGAAGCCCGCGAGGGCAGCGACGTCCTTGATGGTCGAGGTCATGAAGTCTTGCGATGTAAACGTTTTCGGCCAGAAAATTATCGAAAACGTTTGTGACTTCGCGATGACGCAAGCGACGCTTGTTTCGCAAAAAGCACGATACAAACATCTGACGGATAGGGCCGTCGGACGACGCGGACTCGATTGTATCGGGGATGTTGCGGCGCGGGAGGAAATCGTTGGCGGCGGTGTGGCGGCGTCGATTACAAAGGATGAATTCGTACGACAGTAGAGGGTGCCGTGATGCAGCGCCGCAGAATAAGGGAACGCATGGGCAAGCAATGGTAGAATCGCGTCCGCCCTCTTGCCGGGGTGATGAAATTGGTAAACATAGCGGACTTAAACGATTGAGTGCCCGGTCGGAAACGGTCGGTGCAGAACCCTTCAAATTCGGTGAAACCCCTGATGCGCGCATCGAGGCAACGCCGAGCCAAGCCTCGCGGCATCCGCGAGGAAGGTGTAGAGACTAGACGGGGGGCGCCTAAGGCGCACGGGCAGCAGGCACGCCCGCGCGCGACGGTGAAGGCATAGTCCAGCGCACGAACGGCAGCGCGCACGCGACGCCGGCTTTGAAAGAAGCAGTGTGACGAAAATCCGCCGCCTTAACTGGCTTGCCGGTTCGAGTCCGGTCCCCGGCACCACGATCGCCGTCATGGCGATTCGATGAAGGCACGAAAGCCCGCGAGAAGCCCTGCGCTCGCGGGTTTTTTGTTTTTGCGACGTGGCATCGGATGCGTTTGTCGTCCGGGAGCGGCGCCGGACGACGTGTCGTCGAATCGCGCCGACGGCGCCCGGCGATCAGAGGCGAATGGTGACGGACTTCAGTTCGGTGTAAGCGTCGATGAACGACGAACCGTACTCGCGACCGACGCCGGATCCCTTTGCGCCGCCGAACGGCACGGCAGGATCGACCAGCGTGTGCATGTTGACCCACACGGTGCCGGCCTCGATACGAGGAACGTATCGAAGGGCTTTCGCCAGATCATTCGTCCAGATGCTCGCGGTCAGGCCGAAAGCCGAGTCGTTCATCATCGCGATCAGTTCGTCGTCGTCATCGAACGGCACGAACGTGCCGACCGGGCCGAAAATCTCCTGACGGTATGAGCTCGACTGCAGGGACTTCGGCAAGATGACCGTCGGCTTGATGTAGAGTCCGTCGCGCCGGTATGCATCGCCGCCCGTGACGATGTCGTCGCCCTCGGCCTTTGCCTGTTCGAACGCGGCAAGGCATTTCCTGAAGTGCGGCTCGTTGCATACCGGCCCGATCAATCCCGCATCGTCCATCGGATCGGACGGCCCGATGCCATCCATGCGCGCACCGAGCTTCTCGATGACCTCGTCGAATTGCGAGCGATGGACGAAGAAACGTTCCGCCGAAGCACAGACTTGGCCGCTGTGCAGAAACCCCGCCTCGAAGACTCCATCGAGAATCTTGTCGACCGGCGTATCCGGAAGGAACGCCGCGGCGTTCTTGCCGCCAAGCTCGAGCGTAAAGCGGGTGAAGTTGGCCTTGATGGCCTCTTCGCCGATGACGCGTCCGGTCGGAACCGAGCCCGTGAACGAGACCTTGGCGACGCGAGGGTCCGAAATGACTTTTGCGCCGATTCGGCCCGTGCCGTTGATGACGTTGAGCGTGCCGGGTGGCAGCCCCGCCTCGGTGCCGAGTTCCGCGATGCGCAGCATCGTCAGCGGCGAAAATTCCGAAGACTTGATGATCACTGTGTTGCCCGTCGCGAGCGCCGCTCCGAATTTCCACACCGGAATCATGACCGGGAAATTCCACGGGATGATGCCGAAGACAACGCCCAGCGGCTCCCGCCGCGTGAAAGACGTATAGCGCTCGCCGTTCATGCTCGGATAGGACGGCGTAATCGTTTCGCCGGCAATTTTCGTGGCCCAGCCCGCGTAGTACCGAAGCCAGCGAGCGGACCAGCCTACCTCGATGATTCGAGACAACGTGATGAGCTTGCCCGACTGTGCCGTTTCGATCTGCGCGATTTCCTCGCCATGCGCTTCGATCAGATCCGCGAATCGCAGCAAGATGCGTTCTCGTTCAGCCGGGGAGAAGCGGGTCCAGCCCTCCCTGAACGCTTCATGGGACGACGTAATGGCGGCCTCGACATCGTCGTCCGAGGCCTGCGCGACGGAGCCGACTACGGCAAGCGTCGACGGACACCGGACTTCGATTCGTTCACTGCCTTGTCCCGCGACGGGGCGGCCACCGATGTAGTGCCCATGTTCGCGTGCAAGGAATTGTTTGACTTCATCAAGCATCTGGACCAGCGCCATCTGTTCACCTCCGGGAGCAATTTGATCGGCAAGCGTTAACGCGACGCATTCGAGATCAGGTCGGATGCCTTCTCGGCCAGTGCGATCGTCGGTGCGTTCGTATTACCGCTCGGGATACTGGGCATCGTCGAGCTGTCGGCCACGCGAAGCCCCGCGATACCGTGTACGCGCAGCTGTGTATCGACTACCGATGACGCGGGTTCCATCCCCATTCTGCAAGTGCCGACGGGGTGATAGACCGTCTTGGCGGCGCCACGCACCCAGTCTTCGATCGCTGCGGTGTCGTCGGGAATGCAGGTCGGCGAGAAGACCTCGTCGACATGCGCTGCGAGCGCCGGCTGCTGAAGCATCCTGAGTGCCAGTTTCGTGGCGCGAACCTGGCCGTCGACGTCCCGGCGATCGGACAGGTAACGTCCGTCGATCCGCGGAAGATCCGCCGGGTTCGACGACCTGATCGTTACGCGGCCGCGGGAATACGGTTGAAGGTGCCCCGTCTTGATGGTGATGCCGTGGGTCCGGCCCTCGGTCACGCCGAATGGATCGTCGAACGCGTCGATGACCGGCAGGAAGTGAAACTGGACGTCCGGCTGCCCCTGGTTGCACGTGTCGACGAATGCGAATCCTTCGAGTACCGGAGAGGTGAGGAGTCCGGAACGGAACAGCATCCACTGGAGACCATGCTTGAGTGCCCGCAGCCCCCGGTCCTGGCCATAGAGCGAGATCGGTGTCTTGATCGACGCATTGACCGACGTGTGCATGTGGTCGTGAAAATTCTCGCCGACCGGCAGCACGTGCTTGACTCGAACCCCCGCATTTTCGAGGTCACTGCGCGGTCCGATGCCGGACAGCTGCAGGATCTTCGGCGAACCGATCGCGCCCGCGGTCACGATCACCTCCGCGCGAGCATGCACGGTCACCTGCCGGTTGCCTTGACGATAGGTCACGCCGGTCGCGCGGCCGCCTTCGATTTCGATGCGCTCGACCAGCGCATCGACTTCTAGCTTGAACTCGGCGTGGTTTCTGATTGCCTTGAGATAGGTTGCTGCGGTGGAGCCGCGCTCGCCATTGAAGATGGTGGCCTGATAGAACCCGACACCTTCCTGTCGGTCGCCGTTGTAGTCGGTCAGGTATTCGAGTCCCATCTGTTGACCGGCTCGCACGAACGCCTGCGAGAGCGGATGCCGATAGCGAATCTCGGTGACTTTCAGGTGTCCGTCGTTTCCATGGTGCGGAACGGTCAGCGATTCGTTGTTCTCCGCCTTCGCGAAGTAACGCAGCATTTCATCGGCGCCCCAGCCCTTGCAGCCGAACTCCGTCTCCCACCGGTCGTAGTCGTTCCGGTGTCCGCGCACGTAGAGCATGCCGTTGACGGAACTGGATCCGCCGAGCACGCGGCCCTGCGGAACCGCGATGGATCGACCTTTCACGTCCTGCGACGGTTCGGCGGCGTAGGGCCACGTATAGCGGGGGATGGCCTTGCCGAGGCCGCCGGGCATGTGAATGAACAGGTCTTTGTCGTGACCGCCTGCCTCGATCAGCAAGACGGTTCCCTTGCGGCGCTCGATGAGGTTGGTTGCAATGGTGCAGCCGGCCGAACCGGCGCCAATGATGACGTAATCGAAAGTTTTATCGGACATCGTTTTTGCCCACGATCGTGCAAGCGGCATCCGTCGGCTCCGTCCGGTTCCGCGCACGCTTGCCGTCCCGATCTTCGGTGGGTATCTCCTTGCTGATTCTGGATGGTTCGCTATGGTTTTTGAGCCGGCGCTTGCGGTTCGACTGGCCGGGAATGCACCACGGAGCAGGGCCTCGACATGAGTCGGGCGCCGGGTCGACCGCACTTCGATTCTAGGTACGTGCGTCGAACCCGAATCGACGTTGCGTGCACACTTTTGGCTTCAGCGTGCACATCGTGGCGACGGGCAACGCATGCTTCGCGGCATCGTTGCCGATGCGGCGAAGATCGTCGCGAATGTCTCGGTACAAACCATCATTGACCGTCCGGTCGGTCATCCAAAAAATGCACTGCATCCGGTCGATGCGGCGAAAGGGTGTCCGTGCAGCCCGAGACGGCGCGCATCGGACGTTTTTCTCGTTTCCACTCCGAATTAAGAACGTACCGTTGGCAATGTCGATGACGGGGATGCGCTGTTTCGTTGCGCACTTCATCCGCCGGTCATTCGCTACGCGTTCCAGCACTCGACGACGTTGCCGCAGGGCGGCTTCGACAAGCCGGCAGCGTTCCCGATATGCAGGCGTCTTCGCGCGCAGTTTCACGACTCATGCGGATGCACGCTTCGGTCAAAGTTTTCGTAGACTCTATTCCCCCTGCAATGGCACACGAAATCGTTGTTGGTGAGAGCAGCAGCGGCGCAAATCTGCGAGATCTCATCTCGGACAGTTTCCTGCCGCTGGCGCTTCGAGATACAGGCCCGCTTTTCCGGTTGTCGGTGCGTATTGCCGTGGCGGGCGGGATCCGCGTGGCGGAAGTCGATACCTCGTCGATCCGGGTGGAACGCGACCGGGCGCTTGCGGCGCGGGCCGAGAGCGACTGTTACAAGATCCTGTTTCAGATCGCCGGGCAAAGTCGCGTGACGCAAAGAAACAGGACATCGACCGTCAATCCGGGAGAGTGGGTTGTCTACGATGCGACGCAGGCGTATTCGATCGAGTGCGCGGATGCGTCGAGGTTCGTTGCCGCGCTTGCGCCGCCGAGGAGCAGCACGATGTGGCGGTGGTTCGTCGATCGTGCGGATACACAGGTACGCCGGACCGTCGGCAATGCACATCTTGCGCTGCAGTCCATCCGGTATCTGATGGACGGGCAGGTACCCGACGATCCGGAAAGCCTGTTCGGCTTCGAGCAGTCGACGTTGATGCTGCTCGATTCCGTCATGCGCCGCGAGGCCGGCGACGCGCTCAACCGGGCCGGCGCGCGAAGTGCATCCCTGCGCATGAACGCCGAAATCTATCTCGCGCACCACTACAGCGACCCCGATCTGACGCCGGACCGACTTGCCAGTGCACTGAACGTGTCGAGACGTACGCTCTACGGCGCACTGGCCGCGACCAGCCAGACACCCCAGGGGTTGATTCAGGAATATCGGCTGCAAGCGAGCAGGCGGGCGCTCTCGGATCCGGCCGACACGAACCGCAATCTGCTCGAGCTGGCGGTGATGTGCGGCTTTTCGGACATGACGCATTTCGGCCGGTTGTTCAAGGCGCGATTCGGATGCAGCCCCGGCGTCTACCGGATGACATGTCGAAATGCACCGGAACCCGGGTAACGCGGCATCTCCGTTACAGACACAACGTGAAAAGCGCGTGGTGCGGGGACGAATTTGCACGCATTGATGCAACGTCTGCACGGAACGCCGAAAGAGAATGATCAGGAATCCTAGACTGGGCTGGACGGCCAATTCATAGGGCCGACGGTTATCTAGGAGACGATCTTGAAGAAAAAACAGGCAGGTATTCGAGCGCCTCGCCTTGCGCGCTTGACCGGCAATCCACGTGCGCGGAAGCTGGCTGCGCTTGCGATGGCGGCTACCTTCCCGACGTTGGCCTCGGCGATCAATATCGATGCAGGGGACTATACGGCTTTGCCCGCCGGCGCGAATATCGGTGCGCTGTACTATCAGCACGCGGAGGATACGCGGATCTATGCCAACGGTTCGCGGGTCGCCGGAGGCAACATTACCCAGGACATCGGCATCGCGCGTTTCATCCACTTCATGTCGGTCGGCGGATTCACCATTGATCCGCAGGTGCTGATTCCGTTCGGCCACGTCGGCGGGACTAACCAGATGTCCGCCCTCGGGAACAATACCGGCCTCGGCGATGCGATCTTTGCCGCAACGGTCTGGGTCGTCAACCGTCCCGAGTCGAACACGTTCCTGGGCATCACGCCGTTCATTTACGCACCGACCGGCAGCTATGACCGCTATCGAGGCATCAATCTCGGCGAAAACCGGTGGAAGTTCGCGCTGCAGGCCGGCTTCATCACGCCCGTCGCGCCCAAGGTGATCCTCGATCTTGCAGCGGACGCCACCGCATTCACGCCGAACCACAATTTCGGCGCGACCGGTGCGACGATGACGGAGTCGCCCCTGTTTCAGGCGCAGGGCTGGTTGCGGTACCAGCTCACGAGCAGCGTCGACCTGCGGGTCGGCGGTTCATATGTCTTCGGCGGCAATCAGACCGTTGCAGGCGTGTCCCAGGCCAACCGGCAATCGACACCCAGCTTTCTCGCGGGGGCAGCATGGTTTCCCACGAAAACCTGGCAAATCATCGCGCTGTACGGCCGCCAGACCTCAACCGAGAACGGCCCGCTCGAGACACAACGCTTCAATGTCCGGGTTGCGCATTTCTTCTGATCGTGCGATTGCACGCCGATTGTCCAGACCTTCGGTCAAGGGTACGAAACCATGAATGCATACGACTACATCGTTGTTGGCGCGGGTTCCTCCGGTTGTGTGATTGCAGCGCGATTGAGCGAGGATTCGCGAGTCCGCGTGCTGCTCCTGGAGGCCGGGCCGCGGGATGAAGATCCCAATATCGCGGCGCCGGGCGGTTGGCCGTCCCTGTGGAATACCCCGGTGGACTACGCTTACTACACGGTGCCGCAAGCGCATACCGCCGGGCGATCGCATTACTGGCCGCGTGGCCGTACGCTCGGCGGCTCCAGTGCGATCAACGGCATGATCTACGTGCGCGGACACCGCAGCGACTACGACGCCTGGGCGTATCAAGGCTGCCTCGGCTGGGACTATGAGTCCGTGCTGCCGTATTTCCGCCTGTCGGAAGATCATGAAGGCGGCGAAGACCGGTATCACGGCGTGGGCGGCCCGTTGCACGTGTCGCGAAATCGCGATCCCAATCCGATTTGCGAAGCCGCGATCGAAGCTGCGGTACAGGCGGGATTCGCGCGCAACGACGACTGCAACGGAGAGGCAATCGACGGCGCCGGCTATTGCCATCTCACGATCAAGGACGGCGTACGCCAATCGACCGCGCGGGCGTTTCTGTCGCCCGCTCGTGATCGTGCGAACCTGACGGTCAAAACCGGCGCACGCGTCGAAAAGCTGATTCTCATGGGCGACCGCTGCGTCGGCGTTCGCTACTACGACGGGGCGTCGGTCATCGATGCGATGGCCGACAGCGAGGTGATCGTCAGTGGCGGCGCAATCGCCAGCCCGCAGCTTCTGCTGCTGTCGGGTATCGGTCCGGCGGACGAACTCGCGCGCGTCGGAATCCGTGCAACGCATCACCTGCCCGGTGTCGGGAAGAACCTTCAGGATCACCTTCTTTGTAGCGTGATCTTCGAGGCGTCCAGGCCGATCCCGGCGCCGCGGAACAACCTTCTCGAGTCGCAGTTGTTCTGTCGCAGTGACGCGCGCCGCATCGGTCCGGACCTGCAGCCGCTGTTCATGCACATCCCGTACTATGCGCCGGGTTTCGACGGCCCGGCAAATGCGTGGACGCTGTGCGCGGGCCTGGTTCGTCCGGCGAGCCGCGGCGAGATTCGTCTCGCATCCGGCGATCCTGCTGCGGCGCCCCTTCTCGATCCTCGCTATCTTTCGGAGCAGTCGGACCTGGAGCGTCTCGCGAAAGCGGTTCAGATCTGCCGTGACATCGGCAACCGGCCCGCATTTGACGAATGGCGTGCGCGCGAGGTGTTGCCGGGCCCGGCCGGGGACGATCCTGCCGCGCTGCGCGAGTACGTGCGTCGTGCATGTGTGACGTATCACCACATGGCCGGCACATGCAAGATGGGCGTGGGTGCCGATGCCGTCGTCGATCCGGAACTGCGCGTCCGAGGTTTGACCGGTCTTCGCGTGGCCGACGCGTCCATCATGCCGGACGTCGTGTCCGGGAATACCAATGCGCCGGCCATCATGATCGGCGAAAAGGCAGCCGACCTGATCAGGCAGTCGCAGGCGAAGTGATCCTGCTCCACCCGCATCGGTACGATGCGGGTGGTCGGACTATTGCTCACGACGAAATGAGGGAGTGGATTCGGCACCGCGAATGGCGCGTCGACAGCACCCTCGGCGAACCCCACCGCACAACGAAAACATCGCACCAGGAAGTGACACAACGCCTATGAATCACACCGCTCGCGCATGAAGGCCAGGTTGCGCGTGCGCGACGTGTCGATGCGAAAGCGCGTCACCTCGTTACCCGAGCGTTCCACCGTCAGGACGCCACGCATGACGGCCATCTGACCGACAGGGTCGAACGTGAAAATGTCGTCGGCCACGGGTTCCAGCCGGTAGCCGACACTGCCTGCGACGCCGTGCATGGTCAGGGTGAGTTCACCGTTGGTCACGGCGATCGTTGCGCGTGCCGCAGCATCGTGACCGTGATACGTGCCCGCCAGACCGGCCGACGCATCGGAGAGCGATGGGACGTGATCGGGCAAGCGCTCGAGCATCTCCACGTGACCGCAGTCCACCAGCTCGACCGCCGTTACACGTGCCGCGGCCGTCGACGCGCAAGGTTTGATCAGCAGCGTTCCGCCAGCCCCTTCTTCGACGCGCAATCCGGCCTCCGTCTCGATGAGCGGCTGAGGCATCTGTCTGGCGTTATGCAAGCTCACGTTGACTTGCCCGTCGTGATCGTCGATCACGCAATATGTTCCGGACGCACGCGAGTGGTACTTGCCGAGCAAGGTTTCGTGCCCGGCAGTTTGCAGGGGCGCGGCAGGTTTCGCGCCAAGGATGGCATCGCCCAGGACGATATCGACGATCTGCGTAGCCAGTTCAACCACATTGGCCGCCGCACCGTTGGTGAGAATGATGACGTCCAGTGCGTGCTCGACCACGGTCAGCATCTGACAGGTGCCGCCGAACACACCGCCGGCATGGTGCAGCGTCTCCACGTCGCGATGGGGTGTGCGCATCAGCCCGAGCGTGTAGACGCCTTCCGCGCCGCTTGAATAGTGCGGTTTGGTCAGCATCTGTCGCCAGCTTGCTTCGCTGCCGACCCGCTTGGGGCCGCGCAGATGCGCGAGCCAGCGCAGCATGTCGTCGACCGTCGACACGATCCCGCCTTCGCCGAGTACTTCCCACGACGGAAAGAGGCCGCGCATGAATCCGCCTTTTCCGTCGGGCACATGCTGGGTTGCCATGCGCGGGCGGATGCGCATGTCGTCGGCGACCGACTCCGTGTCGACCATGCCCATCACGTCGAAGATGCGTTCCTTCAGGAAGGTCTCGAAGGGGATGCCGCTGACCCGTTCGATCGCGAGCGACAGCAGGTGATACCCGCCGTTGCAGTAGATCATCCGCTCGCCCGGCGGGAAATTGACGTCGCGTTGCCGGACTTCCGCCGCGAGCACGCCGCCACGCGGCAGCGTCGCGACGCCTTGCGCGAGCAGCGTAATGTCGAGATAGCAGCGGTAGCCGCCCGTATGCGTCATCAGCTGGCGCAAGCTGGGGTCGCCTGCCAGCAGCGGCAGCTCGGGCAGGTACGTGCGAATCCCGACGTCGACGTCGAGTTTGCCGTCTTCGGCGAGCAGGAGTGCGGCGAGGCAGGTGAAGTGCTTGCTCGTCGAGCCGATGCGCAGGCGTGTGGCCGGCGTATTGGCTACGCCGTGCTCCAGGCTCGCCATGCCGAAGCCGCGCCGGTAGAGGACGTCGCCTCGATGCGCGACGGCCACGACGAGGCCGGGTTCATCGCTCTTGTTGTAACGTGCGAACAGGGTGTCCAGTTGCGTGACGATCTCGTGCGATTCTTGTTTCATCGTAAGTTATCCCTATGATTTAGAACGGAACGGTAAGCGCCGCGCCGATCGTGCGCGGTTGAATCACGCTGACGAGAGCCGGGCCGCCCAGCGGTATCAGCGAAGTGCCGGCCGCGATCAACGCGCGACGGTCGAACAGGTTGCGAACGTAGAACGCCAGGCTGAACTTCTTGAAGTCCACGCCCGCTTGCAGATCCGTGATCGCGTAGCCTGGCAACGGGTAATCCGGCCGGCCCGAGCTGGCGTCGAACCCGCTATGACGCCGGCCGACGAATCGCTGCGTAATACCGGCATACGACGGATACCCGTGTGCGCTGAACAGATAGGTGCCCGAGAGCGTAGCGGCGAACTTCGCCGAATTCGGCAATGGCTGGCCCGCTGTCGTACCCGCGCTCGCGTTGCCGGTCGTCAGGCTGGCGTCGATGAGCGACAGGTTCGCACTGAAGTTCCAATGCGGGGTGGGACGGAACGTGCCGGCGAACTCCAGGCCCTTGATTCGCGCGTTGCCGGCGTTGATGACCTGGTTGACGCCATCGACCGTGCCGAGCTGCTGGATGTTCTTCCACTCGATGTCGTAGACGGACGTCTCCAGCGATAGCCGCTTGTCGAGCAGGTCGGCCTTGTAGCCCGCCTCATAGCTCCACAGCGTGTCGGGCGAGAAGGTCGGGCTACCCGCTGCGCGCATGCCGGTGAGCGGATCCATCAGCAGCGCATTCGGGCCGCCGGGCCGGTATCCGCTGGCGATGCGGACATACGCATTGCTGTTGGCGGTCAGCGCATAGCGCGCGGTGAACATGTAGGTCTTGCTGGTGTCCGACGACGGCGCCGAGATGGTCTGTGTCGGGCCGGCGAGCGTGCCGTAGGTCGTCTGTTCGTAGGTCTGGGTATTGTGGGCGATCCGGACGCCGCCGGTCAGCGAAAGGCGCGGCGTGAGGTGATACGTCAGGTCGCCGTATGCCGCGTACTCGTTGTACGTGCTGGGCGCCTGGAGCTCCGACAGGTTCGGGCCGGGCGAGCCGTCGGGCAGCGTCGTCAGAAAGCCTTGGTTCATGTTGCTGCGCTCGTGCGTATAGAAGAGTCCGGCCAGCCACTCGAGTCGCTGGTTGCCCGGCGAGGTCAGGCGAAACTCCTGGGTCACCTTGTTCGTGGTCGCCACATCCTTGGCGACCACCGAACCCAGGTTCAGTCCCTGGGCGGCGAATAGCGGCCCATAGACGCCGGTCAGGTCTTGCGGCGCGCTCGTGTTGATCTTTTGATACGACGTGATCGAGTTCAGGCGCGCCCAGCCGAGCTCGTATTCGATCCCTGCCGAATAGAGCTGGATGTTTTGATGAAAGGGTTGATCGGCGAACTGTCGCGTGGTCAGGTCGCCCCAGACCGGCTGCCCGTTGGCGCCGTATTCGACGTAGTTCGGATCGTTGCGATTGATGTTTTGCGAGACCGCGGACAACCGGACCGTCAAATCCCGGGTCGGCGTCAGCAGCAACGACGCGCGGGCGCCGTAGGTGTCGCCGCGATCGATGTGGGTGTCCGCCTTGGGGCCCACGGCGTCGACATAACCGCCATCGTGCTGCCCGAAGACGGAGACGCGCAGCGCGGCAACGTCGGTCTTCAGCGGGATGTTCAACGCGGCGTTGGCCGAACCGCTCACTCCGCCATGCGCCGTTCCCGACACGCCGGTGCCGACCTGCCCGGAAAACTGGCTCGGGTCCGGTTCGTTGGTCACGTATTTCAGCAAGCCGCCCATCGCCCCCGCGCCATACAACGTGCCCTGCGGACCTCGCAGGATTTCGACGTGGTTGAGATCGAGCAGGCTCATGTCGAGCGCGAACGTTGCGCTTTGGGAGAACAGGGTGCTGCCGCCGAACGCGACGTCGTCGATATACATGCCGACGGTCGGCCCTGTCTGAACACCCGTCGTCACGCCGCGGATGCTGACCTGCCCAGATCCGCTGCCGCCGCTGGCGTTCAGGTCGACACCCGGCTCAGAAGAGAGAAAGTCGGACATCGTTTTCGCGCCGCTCTTCTGCAGCTCGTCGGCCGACAGTACGTTGACCTGCATGGGGACTTCGCGAGCCGGTTCACGTCGGCGTGTCGCGGTCACCACGACGGTATTGAGCGTCGCGCCGTCCTTGCCTTGCGCTTTCGACGTCTCTGCTGCTGGGGCATTCGGCACCGCGGCGCCGGGCGCCGTGGCAGGCGTTGCAGCGGACGCCGACGCCGCCGCATCAGGCGCGGCGACCTGCTGAGTCTGCACGGGCGTTTGCGCCTGTTCCTGCGCGTGCACGCCCAACGATGCCAGCCCGAATACCGGTCCGACGAAGAGGGGGGCGTAACGCCCGCCGTGCCGCAGCGGTAGCGTTGCCGAAACCGCCGGGTGCTTCGTCCGGTTCTTCACCTTCATCATTGTCTCCTCCTGATTGTGCGATCGACTGAACGCGATGCCGTGTAGCGCAACTCAGGGGGAACGGTAAGTGCCGGTTATTTCTGGTTCATGTGGCGTTTGTATCGTCGGTGATACAAACGATCGGTGAGGGTGAAGGGCGGCCACGCGGGCAGACGAGATGGACGCGGGACGCAGACATGTTTCCGGTTTGCAATAAACGGCTCACATGGCCCCTACATTCACGGGCGATAATCGACGCCATCGCTCGCTGTCGGCCATGACCATGCACAAACCCCGCTTCGATTCGGCTTTCTATCGCCTGTTCTTCGTGATGATCTCGATCATCCTCGTGATGCAGATCAGTGCCGGCCTGCTGCTCTTCAAGCTCTACAGCACCGCACCCTTCAAGCCGCCGCCCGGGATGAGCGCATCGTTGCAGTGGGGCGCCGCGGTGATGATCCAGGTGATGCCGGCGCTGATCTCGTCCTGGATCGGCGCGCGCATGCTGGCCGCCCCGTTCCGCACGCTGGCCGTAGGGGCCGCTGAACTGTCGAGGAATATCGATGCGCCGCCCATCAGGGAAATCGGCCCTGTCGAGGCGCGTCAGGCCGCCAGCGTGTTCAACACGATGCAGGCGTCGCTGCGGCGGCAAATGAGCGAGCGCAACCGCTTTCTCGCCGCCGTGTCGCACGATCTGCGCACGCCCCTGACGCGCATGAAGCTGCGCCTTCGATCCGCTCAGGATACCGAATTGAGTGAGCGTCTCAGGGACGATATCGACGAGATGACGCAGCTTCTGGAGGCCACCTTGTCGTTCCTGCGCAATGAAGAAGTGGTTGAGGCGTTCAGCCCGGTCGATATCAACGCACTGGTGGATGCCATCGCGGAAGATGCGGCTGAACACGGCCAGAAGGTGACGATCAGCGGTGAGGTGCCGCCGATCTCGGCTCAACCGCTCGGCCTCAAACGCTGCCTGACGAATCTGGTTGCCAACGCGATTCGATACGGTGAAGACGCGCACATCCACCTGATCGACGCGCCGTCGTGTGTGCGGATCCAGATTGCCGATCACGGACCGGGCATCCCGGAGGCGCAACTGGAGCGGGCGCTGGAGCCGTTCTACCGGGTGGAGAGTTCTCGCAACAGGAACACGGGCGGGACGGGGCTTGGCCTTGCCATCGCGAACGACGTCGTGAAGCGTCACGGCGGGGAGCTGGTGTTGCGCAACGGTCCGGAAGGCGGGCTGGTGGCGCAGGTTACGTTACCGCGTCGATAAGGCGAGGGGCGCCGAGCGACCGTTGGCGCTGCTCTGTTTCACGCTTGATACAGATTGCTCACAAAGCGGAAATAGCGCGTGCTTATAGTCGTTTCACGTCCTTCAACCCGATTCGGTAGACCTCGTCATGAAGATATATACGGCTCAGCTTTCGACGGAAACCAATACCTTTGCCCCGTGCCCGACCGGATGGGGCGGCTTCGAAGAGTTCACGATTTTTCATGGCGACGCGAGTGTGCGCGAGCCCGACGGTGTGGGGCACGTGCTCGCGGAAGTGCGGCGCCTCGCGGAGGGGGACGGTCACGACATCGTCGAAGGTCTGTGTGCCGAAGCCCAGCCGTCCGGCCGCACGATTCGTGCGGTCTACGAATCCCTGAGGGACGAGATCCTCGATGGCATCAAGGCCGCATTGCCGCTGGATGCCGTGATTCTTTTGCTGCACGGCGCGATGGTGGCAGAGGGCTACGACGATTGTGAAGGTGATCTGCTCGCCGGCGTTCGCGCGATTGTCGGCCCCGACGTTCCGATCTCGGTCACGCTCGACCCGCACTGCCATTTCACGCAATTGATGAAGGCGTCGGCCGATGTCCTGATCGCTTACAAGGAGTATCCGCATGTCGACGCCGTCGATCGGGCGCGCGACGCCTATCGGCTGACGCTCGACATGGCTGCCGGACGCATCCGTCCGACGACCGGCGTGTTCGACTGCAGGATGGTCGGTGCGTGGCACACCACCAGCGAACCGATGGCGGGGTTCGTCCGGCGCATGCAGTCGTTCGAAGGGCGTGACGGTGTGCTGTCGGTGTCGCTCGGCCACGGGTTCCCGTGGGGTGACGTGCCGGAAGCCGGCGCGAAACTCTGGGTGGTGACGGACAGCGATCCCGCCAGGGCCGACGCGCTGGCGGCACAATTGGCACGCGAGTTCTGGGAGCTGCGCGATGCGACACGTCCCGCATGGCTCGATATCGATGCCGGACTGGATCGTGCGCTGGCGGTCGACGGCGGCCCGGTCGTCCTGGCGGATGTCGCGGACAATCCCGGCGGCGGCGCGCCGTGCGACAGCACGTTCATCTTGCGTCGCGTGGTCGAGCGACGGATTCCCAATGTGGCGATCGGGTGCTTCTGGGATCTCGGCGCCATTCAGATCTGCAAGGACGCGGGTGTCGGGGCCACCCTGGATCTGCGCATCGGCGGTAAGTGCAGTGTGTACTCCGGAGAACCGGTGGACCTGCGCGTCACCGTGCGCAACGTGGTCGAGCGGCATACGCAAAGCATCATGGGTCTCGAGCAACCGCTGGGCCGGGCAGTGTGGGTGGAAGCCGAGAACGGGCTCGACATCGCGCTGATATCCGTTCGCACCCAGGTGCTCGGCGTCGACGCATTCACCGGGCTTGGCATCGACTATGCCGGCAAGAAGCTGGTGGTCGTGAAATCGACGCAGCATTTTCAAACCGATTTCGCGCCGCGCTCGAAGGCCGTTTTTCATATCGCCGCGCCAGGTGCGCTCACGATGAATTTCGCCGAGCTGGACTATCGGCTTCGTGACCTCAACTACTGGCCGCGCGTGTCGAATCCGTTCGCATCGACAATGTGAGTACGTGCCGGCGTCGTTCGACGCCGGCCAGCATCACGCGTCGGCATGCACCCGTGTAAAGGCCAGGCGTCGGGTACGCGGGGTATCGACGCGAAAACCGGTGATGTCGGCGCGCGTTGCATCGCGCATCAACGTGACGATGCCGGTCATGATGTCCACTGGATCGACCGGCACCAGTTCGAAGGCATCGTGGGCCAGCGGCGTGAGGCGGTAGTCGCAATGGCCCATCGCGCCGCGCAGGCGAAGAACGAGTGTTTCGTCGTCGAGCCGAATGATCGCGTGGGCATCGGCGTCGTGGCTCGCGAATGTGCCGGACATCGCGGTGGCGAGATGCGGCGTCATCGCGGGCGCTTCGCCCAGACGTGCGAACGTTTCGACATGGCCGCAATGCACGATGCGCAGGCTGGAGAGATCGTCCGGTGTGCAAGGCGATCCCCACCGCAGCGCCAACAGACCGTCGCCGCTCGCTTCGAGCTCGACGTCGTTCAGTTCATCGGTGCTGTCGTAGAGCGTCATCGAGCGTCTGGGGCAAAGGGGGCCCCCCAACACCAGCGCACCTTCGTGATCTTCCAGGGCATACACGGCGCCGGTGCTGGGCGACCGGTAGCTGCCGAGGCGCGCCGCATGATCGGCGGCGCGCGCGGCGGCAGGCGGGCCATCGCCGCGCAGCTCGCCCGCCAGCACGATGTCGACCACACGCTTCGACAGCTCGAGCGGTGCGCCGAGCGCGCCGTTGCTGAGCAATACGATGTCAAGCCCGTGCGCCGCCGACACCAGCATCTGGCAAGTCCCGCCGACAACACCGCCGGAATGCTGCATCAGCTCGACACCGCGATAGCTGCTCTGCGTCAGACCGAGCGAGTATTGGCTGCGCAGACCGCTGGAAAATACGGGCAACGCCAGCATCTGGCGCCAGGTGTCGGCGTTGCCGACGATCTTGTCGCTGCATCGCAGGTGCGCGGTCCATCTGAGCATGTCGTCGACGGTCGAGACGATCGAGCCTTCGCCCAGCAGTTCCCACGTCGGAAAGATGCCGCGCCGGTATCCGCCTGTGCCGTCAGGAACATGCATCGTCGCGATGCCGCGCTCGATCGTCATGTCGCTGCGTACGCACGCGGTGTCGTGCATGCGCAGGGGAGCGAAGAGATGGGTCGCGAGAAATGCTTCGAACGGCATCCCGCTCGCACGTTCGACGGCGAGCGACAGCAGGTGATAGCCGCCGTTCGAATACATCATGCGTTCCCCCGGCGGAAAATTTTCGTCGCGTTGGCGTTGCTGCGAAGCCAGGAACGCACCCCGCGGCGACATCGCGAGGCCCTGCGTCAGGAGTGCAAGGTCCAGTGCACATCGCTGCCCGCCGCGATGCGACATCAACTGCCGCAGCGTCGGTCGGCCCGCGGCCGGCGGGAGTTCCGGCAGATACGTGCCGATGGGGGCGTCGGCGTCGAGTGCGCCGCGCTCGCACAGGAGCAACACGGCGAGACAAGTGACATGCTTGGTGACCGAGCCGATGCGCATGCGTGTGGCCGGTGTGTTGGCGATGCCGTGTTCGAGGCTGGCCATGCCGAAACTGCGCCGATACAGCAGTTGGCCGCGATGGACGATGCCGGCGATCAATCCGGGTGCATCGGTGCGGCGATAAGGCGTGAACAGCGCATCGAGCTGCGCCGTCGTGGAAGAGGAGTCCGATGTCATGGTGATTGCTCAGATTGCTCAGCGAGAGGAAGTCGTGACGCCCGCGTCGCCCCAGAGATGGGGCGGGCAGTGCAGCAGGCCGTCGACGTAGGCGACGCCCGGCTCGCGATCGCGGGCAAGGAAGATCGGTCCGTCGAGATCGACGTGATCGCACTGTTGCCCGAGCAGAAACGCGGGGGCGATTGCCAGCGAGGTGCCTGCCATGCAACCGACCATCACCGACAAGCCGGCTTCGCGTACACGTGTGGCGAGGTCGAACGCGCGCGTCAGACCGCCGCATTTGTCGAGCTTGAGATTGACGATGTCGTAGCGGCGCGCGACGGCGGACAGGTCGCCGAGATCCTGAAACGATTCGTCGGCCGCAAGCGGGATCGGACAATCGATATGTTCGAGACAAGCATCCGCACCGATCGCGAACGGTTGTTCGAGCATGCCGACATCGAGCTGTTGCAGCATGGGGAGCATCGCGTCGAAGTGCGCGCGCGACCAGCCCTGATTCGCGTCGACGGCGAGCGGGAGATCCGGCCGTACCTCACGGATTGCGGCGAGGCGCGCGGCGTCGGCGGCGCTGCCGTCCAGCTTGACCTTCAGCGCCCTGGCGTGGGGCAGCCTCTGTGCGGCCCCGGCCATCGCGTTCGGCGTATCCACGCCGATCGTCATCGTGGTCCGCAACGGGCGCGGCTCGGAGAGGCCCACCATGTGCCAGACAGGCATGGCTTGCCGTTGTGATTCGAGCGCCCACAATGCCGCATCGACTGCATTGCGTGCGCCGCCGGGCGGCAAGATGTCGAGCAACTGCGCGCGCGTGACGCCCGCTTCTATCGATGGTCGGACGCGCTCGATTTGCGCGACGATGGATTCAGGTGTTTCACCCAGGTAAAAGACCCCGGACGCTTCGCCGTTGCCGGCGTAATGCCCGTCGTCGACGGTTACGCTCACGAGGCGAGCGGCGTCGATGACGTGGCCGGTGATATGGAACGGAACGGCCAACGGCCAGCGTTCGATGCGCAGCGAGAGTGAGAGCGTGCGGGGTGACATGGAAGAGGGAAGAAGAGAATTATTCATAGCGCTCGATTGCCTCGCGGACACCACGGCCCGCTGCGCGCATCAACAAGCAGGCGGCAAAGAAGCCGAATGCCGCCACGCAGACGATCGACCACAGCAAGCCCTGGCTGAACGCGTGCAGGCGATCCGACATGAAGCCGATGAACACGGGGCTGCCGGACTGCACGACGATCGATGTCAGCGCACCGATCGCCGCCACGCGCGAGCGCAGGTGAGCGGGGCAGATGTTCTGCATGATGGTGGGAAACAGCACCATGCCTGCGACCATGCAGGCGAGCTGGGCGCCGAAGAGCGCGTAGACCGGCGTCAGCGAGCCCACCGCCAGATAGAGGAACGACAGGCCGCCGGCGACCAGTGCGCCACATTCACAGACACGCAATGGCGCGAGCACGCCGAAGCGCGCGCGCATGCGGCCGGCGACGAGCCCGCTGAGCACGCAACCCGCGATGCCGCCGGCCATCGCCGCCACGCCCATGCCGCCGCCGGCTTCGGCCGGCGTCGCGCCGAAGGTTCGCACCGCCACGACCGGCATCCACGTCGCGACACCGCCGAACGACAGATTGACCAGCCCGATGGCACCGAAGAACTTGAGCATCATGATGGCTTCGCGCCGGAAGTAGACCGGTGCGGACGGCAGCGGCGCGGACGTCCGGTGATGCGCGGCGGATGCGTCCGTGTCGCGGTGCTTGCCGGGTCGAATGAGTAGAACCAGCACGGCCAGCACGGGGGCCGGCAGGGCAACGGCAAAAAACGCGAGCCGCCACGGTGCGAGATCGGCGAGTCCGGCGGGCAATGCATCGTGCACCGCCGCGATGCCATGCATCAGTGCGCCGCCGAGCGCCATCCCCGCACCTGAGCCCAACAGGTTGGCGAGCGCGAAGATCGCATTGGCGAGCACGCGCTGGCGCGCAGGGAAGAGATCGGGAATCAGGCCGTAGATCACCGGCACCAGCCCGGCTTCGCCGATCCCCAATCCGACGGTGGCGATGAACAACTGCCAGAAGTGGGTGGTCATGCCGCAGATCGCGGTGGCGGCGCTCCACACGAGGACGCACGCGACCAGCACCACGCGGCGATCCACGCGATCGGCGACCCAGCCGATCGGCAGCGAAGCCACGCCCGCGAACAGCGCGATGCCGGCGCCTTGCATCAGGCCGATCTGCGTATCGGTCAGCCCGAAATCGTGACGGATGGGCTCCGTCAGCAGGATCAGCATCTGACGGTCGACGAACGCGAAGAACGCCACGATCACGAGAATCGCGAGACCGAACCACGCGAGTGGTCCGGCGGGTGAATCCGATGGCGGGCTTTGTGCCGCCACCGGGGCGAGCACGTCGGGGTTGGAGTCGAACATGAGGGCTCCGTGATGAGAAGGCGGTTACTGCATGAACTGCTCGTTGCCCACGAGCCCGATGCGGTTCGCGCCGAGCCGCTGCGCGGACGCCATGACCATGGCGACGGCGCGGTAAGGCGCCGCCTTGTCGGGCCGCAAATGCAGTTCCGTCGGCGCGGGGTTGGCGGCGACGTCGTGCAAGCGCGTTTCCAGTTGCTCGCGCGAACCCAGCGTCTCGCCGTTCCATGCGATGGCGCCGTCGGCCGCGATATCGATCTGCACCACGGGCGGTGCCTGCGGTTGCGACGGCGGCGCGCCGGTCGGCATGTCCAGCTTCACCGCGTTCGTCTGGATGGGAATGGTGAGGATCAGCATGATGAGCAGGACCAGCATCACGTCGATCAGCGGGGTGGTGTTGATCTCGATCATCACGTCGGGTTCGTCGGCGTTGCCGGTGGGCATCGTCATGGCCATCTCGGGTCTCCTTGTCGGTGTGGCGGGATCATTGGCGCGGCGGCGGTTCGGTGATGAAGTCGACCTTGACGATGCCGGCCCGCTGGCAGGCAAACACGACCCGTCCGATGGCGGCGTAGCGCGCGTCGAGGTCGCCGCGGATATGGACTTCGGGTTGCGGCGATTGCACGGCGACCGCCTTGAGTTTCTCGACGAGCGTGGCTGCGTCGGGTACGCGCCGTTCGTCCCAGAACACGTCGCCTTCCTTCGTCACGGCGAGGATCACGTTCTGCGGGGTCGTTTGCAGCGGCTGCACGGTCTCCTTGGGCAGCGTGACCGGCACGGTGTGCGAGACCACCGGAATCGTGATGAGGAAGATGATCAGCAGCACCAGCATCACGTCGACCAGCGGCGTCGTGTTGATGGACGACATGGTTTCGTCATGCTCGGCGCCGTCGCGGGGGCCTACGGTCATGGCCATGGCTCACCCCACGCGGGTGAGGGCAGCGGCCTTGGTCGCGGCGGCGGCCCCGGCCGTGGTCGTGCCGGTCAGGAGGACGATGTGCAATTCCGTCGAAAACCCGCGCACGCGCTCCATCACCGCCTTGTTGCGGCGCACGAGCCAGTTGTAGCCGAGCACGGCGGGCACCGCGACAGCCAGGCCGATGGCCGTCATGATCAGCGCTTCGCCGACCGGCCCCGCGACCTTGTCGATGGAGGCCTGGCCCGCGATGCCGATCGCAGTCAGTGCGTGATAGATGCCCCACACCGTGCCGAACAGGCCGATGAACGGCGCGGTCGAGCCGACGGTGCCGAGAAACGCGAGGCCGTCCTGCAGGCGGCTCGAGACCGACGTGGTCGCCCGCTCGATCGCCGCCGCGACCCACTGGTTGAGGTCGACCTGTTCGACCAGCGCGCCTTCGTGATGGTCGAATGCCGCGAGCCCGGTTTCGGCGATGAAGCGGAACGGGCTGCCGGCGTCGAGTTTTTTCGTGCCTTCGCTGAGACTGCCCGCTTTCCAGAAACCTGTCTCCGCCGCCTTCGCACGGCGCAGTACCCGCGCTTGCTCGAGCAGTTTCGCGACGATGATGTACCAGCTGCCCATGGACATGACGACCAGGATGAGCAGCGTGCCTCGTGCAATGAAATCCCCGCCTTTCCAGAGCGCGTCGAGACCATAGGGATTCGTCACCGTATCGGTGGCGGCGTGGGCGGCGCTGGCCGCGAGGAACAGAGCCGTCACCAGGGCGGCCTTGCGGGTACGGTTGATCATGAACGTCTCCTGAAATGCGTTGGCAAGTAGAAAAGGAACGGCTGTCGAGCGCAGCCTCAATCGAGCTTGAAAGAGAAGGGCACCTGCACGCGGACTTCCTCGCCCTGTGCGACGCAGTGGAATTGCCGCACGGCGTTTTCCGCGGCCCTGTCGAGCACGGGCGCGGCCGACTGGGTCACGCTCAGGTCCTTGACGTTGCCGTCGGTGCCGACCACGAAGGTCACGACGACGTCGCCGGTCAGGTTGTCCTTGAGCGCTTCACGCGGATAGCGAATGGCGGCGCGCACCTGCGTCGAGTTGGGACACACCACGCCGACGCTCGTCGACACCGGCGCCGCAGCGGCGGGTGGGGCCGGCGGCGCGACGGGAGCCGACGGCGCAGGCGTGGTCGACTGCGTGGTGATCGCGTTCGGCGACGGCGCTGCCGCGACGTGCACTTCCGGGGGCGGCACGAACGGCGGCGGTGGCGCGACGTGCTTCGGCGGAGGTGGTGCGATTTGCTTCGGCGGCGGGGGTGGAGGGGGCGGCGGCTTGATCTCTTCGATGATGCGCGTCTCGATCGGCTGACGAATCACGTCCACGACTTTCGTCGCGAGACCGGTGAGCAATGCGTAGACGATCACCGCATGCAATCCGACCACGAAGGCGATGCCGCCAATGCGCCGGACAGGTGGCTTGGGTTGTGCGTAGTTCATGTCCCGCGTGTCTCCTGCCTCGATATGACCTGGGAGCCACGTTAAGACCCGGGCATTTCTGGTTCATATCGGCTTTGTATCTGCGCTGACACAAAGGCTTTCCGGTCGGGCAAGGTTGCGGCAGGAGGCGCGAAACGAGACGGGGCGGCGAAGGCGGACGATGTTCAGCCGTGTCTCTTCGGGAAAATACCGGGCGGGTTATCCATGACGTGAGCGCTCGTCAGGCATCCCGATTTCTTCGGATGACCTTGTGGGGCAAGGTGCGGGGGCAATTATTTCAACGCTGCAACAATTCGTGCAAAAAGCCCTTATATTGGCGGGCAATAATGAGTGTGGGGGGACATCTCACCGCCGCAACATCGGAGACAAGACGCCGTGAACAAAGCGATTCGTATTCTCGTCGTCGACGACGACTCGCAGATTCGCAGCCTGTTGTGCGACTGCCTTGCAGACTTCGGCATGACGACTGCGCAAGCCGGCACCGGCGCGGAAATGCATCTCGCGCTCGGGGAGGGCGGCTTCGATCTCGTGGTGCTCGACCTGATGCTGCCGGACGACGACGGCCTCAATCTCTGCCGCGAGATTCGGGCGACCTCCGAGATTCCGTTGATCATCCTGACCGCGCGCGGCGAGATGACCGACCGGATCGTCGGGCTGGAACTCGGTGCCGACGATTACATCGTCAAGCCGTTCGAGCCGCGTGAACTGGTCGCGCGCATCCAGACGATCCTGCGCCGTGTGCGTGCGCAAACGCAAGGCCGGACGAGGGCGCAGGAGGAAAGCCGCTTCGCGGGATGGCGGCTTCACCAGATCGGCCGCCACCTGATTGCGGCCGACAACACGGTCATACCGTTGTCGAACGCGGAATTTCGCCTGCTCAATGCGTTCCTCGCCGCGCCGGGGCGTGTACTCAGCCGCGAATACCTGATGGATACCGCGCGCGGCAAGTCGATCGATACGTTCGACCGCAGCATCGACGTGCAGATCTCACGCTTGCGCCAGAAGTTGCGCGAGGACATCAAGGAGCCGCGCCTGATTCGCACGATTCGCGGGGAAGGCTACATGCTGGATGTCGGGCATCGTTAGGTGTGCGTGCTGCTCATCGCAGCCATTCGCCGGCATGCGACGCAAGCAGTGCGCCGGGCTGCGTGCCGGCGCGCTCCGTCCAGGACGGTAGCAGCCTGACGTTCTCTCACGTGCCGACACCGTCGTCATCGACTCGATCAGTCGCTCGCGGGTTTCCTGCTTTTGCGGCGTCGTGCCGGTTGCGAAGGCGCTCGACTGGCATCGGGTGATGGAATCCGCACCCTGTCGATCAGCGCCCGCAGCCCGCCGGAAACATGGCGATGACCGGGGTAATACAGGCACAGCCCCGGCATGACCGGGCACCAGTCGGCCAGCACGCGTTCGAGACGCCCATCGGCCAGCGCATCGTGAACGAGATGATCGGGCACGAACGCAATCCCGATGCCGTCGATCGCGGCGTCGACCATCAGCGGCTGGTCGGTCAGCGTGAGCGGGCCGCTGACGTTCACCGTTTCGACGACACCGCGGCGCTCGAACTCCCAGCGGTAGATCGCACCGCTATCGAAGCGAAAGCGGATGCAGTCGTGCCGCTCCAGATCCCGCGGCACGCCGGGGCGGCCATGCGCGGCGAAATAGGCGGGCGAGGCGACGGCGGCGAACCGCACCGGATCGGACACGCGCACCGCGATCATGTCTTGCGGCACGGCTTCGGCGAGCCGGATCCCCGCGTCGAATCCACCGGCGACGATGTCGCCGAGCTTGCCGTCCGTCACGATGTCGAGGTGGACCTGCGGGTAGTCGCGCAGGAAGCGCGCGAGCACCGGCTTCAGCACGAGACGGATCGCCCCTTCGCTCGCGTTGATGCGCACGGTGCCGCTGGGCGTGTCGCGCATCCCGTCGACCGCGAGCATCGCCTCCGCAACCGACGAGATCGCCGGACGGAGCTTGTCGACGAGCCGCTCGCCGGCGTCCGTCAGCGACACGCTGCGCGTGGTGCGATTGAACAGGCGAACGCCCAGGCGCTGCTCGAGGCTCTTGATCGAATGACTGATTGCCGACGGCGTGACGTCGAGCTCGATCGATGCCGCGCGAAAGCTGAGGTGCGTGGCGGCAGCGAGGAACACGTTGAGCGAGAAGAGATCGCCGGCTTTCAATTGATGAGCTGAATTCATCTTCACATAAAGATTGGCGAGATTGTCATGATAATGCGCCTTTTCTAGACTAGGCCCTGCGTTCGGTTGAACAAGGAGCAGGCAATGAAGATGAAGGCGATCGTGATGACCGGTGCCAATCGGCCCTGGGAAGTGCAGGAAGTGCCGGCACCGGTAGCCGGGCCCGGGCAGGTGCTGGTGAAGGTGCACGCGTCCGGGATGTGCTACACGGACGTTTGGGCCACGCAGGGCTTCGGCGGCGACATTTACCCGCAGACGCCCGGCCACGAAGTGGTCGGCGAAATCGTCGAAGTGGGCGCGGGCGTGCATGCGCGTCGCGTGGGCGACCGGATCGGCACGACGTGGGTGCAGTCCGCTTGCGGGCGCTGCCCGTACTGTCGCGAGCATCGTCCGCTTTCGGGCCAGACGGCCGTGAACTGCGATGCGCCGCGGACTACCGGGTTCGCGTCGCAGGGCGGGCACGCGGAGTACATCGCCGTCGCGGCCGAGGGCACGGTGCTGTTGCCCGATGCGCTGGCCTATGTCGATGCCGCGCCGATGATGTGCGCGGGCTACACGACGTGGAGCGGCTTGCGCGACGCGGCGCCGCAGCCGCACGAGAAGGTGGCCGTGCTCGGCATCGGCGGACTGGGGCACGTGGCGCTGCAACTGTCCCGCGCGTGCGGCTTCGAAACCATCGCGATCACGCATTCGGCCGACAAGCGCGACCTCGCCATCGGGCTGGGCGCGGACCGGGTCGTCGCAAACGGCGCGGAGCTTCGCGACCTGGGCGGCGCGGATGTCCTGCTGGTCACGACCAACGAGTTCGGTACGGCAGAGGAGGCAATGACGGGCGTGCGGGTCGACGGCCGGGTGATCCTCTGCGGGCTCGACTTCAGCAAGCCGTTCTCGATCGCGTCGCAGCGCAAGCCGTTCCACATGATGCGCCAGCAGGTCATCGGCTCCACGCATGGCGGCTTGCGCTACCTGAGCGAAGTGCTGGACCTCGCCGCCAAAGGCAAGGTCAAACCGATCGTCGAGACGTTCTCGCTGGACCAGGCGACCGAAGCCTATGACCGCCTCGCGTCCGGGAAGATGCGCTTTCGCGGCGTATTCACGCCCGCGCAAAGCCACTGACGCTCAACGGTGCCCGGGGGATGCGGGGACGCCTCTCCCGGCACGCGCGCGCGGCCGGCTCGCCGCGCGCCGCCTCCGCACGGTGATCGGATTGGTCACATCGAGCGGCCAGGCGCGCTCACGATCGACATCCCGCTGATATCGGCTGGCGCCCGACCGGGCGCGGCACGCCGGCGTCGTCCGGCGCGA